>JBDKUO010000009.1 GCA_039679645.1 Armatimonadota bacterium | reverse complement strand
TGCTTTTATTGGGGTAGATTTTCCACTTTTTTGCATTTGCGCTTCGTTCCACACGCTCAGAGCTTGGGGTTTCCACTTTCTTTGAACCAACAGATTTGAGATCAGTTCCAGCTATCGCAATTGCCTCTGCGACAACGCAAAAAAGCGCTTCTGGTGTAATCCTGAAGCGCTTTTATAGTCTGACCAATATAAGTTTACGGCTTGCGTACCAGCATTATGCGGTCTACGTAGATGCCTTTCACGGTATTGCCGTCACCCGTGGGAGATATCCAGATATACATATTCGGATTTGTCTGCAGTGAGCCTAGGCAGTAGGTGTGATACTCGCCATCTGTACCCTGCTCAAGTTTCGCGGTCAGGCTTGTAGTCTTCTTTGTCGCTTCATCGTAGACGCCATAAGTGAAAGCGTCACCGGACTGCGCTCCTTCAGTCCGCGCAACCACATACCACTGCCACTCGTTCGGGTCCTTACCCGTAAGCTCGCTCGGGATAGTGTATCGGATTGCCCAGTTGACATGGCTGCCGGGCATGAATACAGCTTTGCCGTCAGAAGCCTTGGGGTCATCAACATGTTTAGCCCAGTTTGACTGCTCATAGACTGTGAACCTGCAGTCCTGCACGTCGACGATATTTTCCAGAGGCACGTTCGAGAACTCCTTAGGGCTGGGAGCCGGCGGTTGATACAGGGATGTGAGCAGCGGAATATATGAGTCGAAAGAACTGCTTTCCGAATAGTTTGTTGCCTGAAGATCCTGTGCGCGCTTTATGAAATCCTGACAGGCGGTCTTCAGGTCTGAGGGACCGGCAAATGCGGCGTTTTCAGAAGCAGCCTGCTTTTTTAGTGCGTCGTAACGCAGCAGCCATGCAAGGTCCAGTGGCATCTGTTCGCGCTGAACACGTTTTGCAACCACAGGGTCGTCCGCGACGGCTTTTGCCGCCTGATCAAACAACCCGGTCGCTTCCGTCATAACGGGCAGAGTGAGGAATGAAAGGTCTTTGTTATAGCAGGACAGTCGCAGTCTGCTGTCTTTAATTGCATTTTGCATCAAATCGAGATATGACTGCAGATAAGGCGCTGCGTTTCCATAGTAGCCCTTGAGAAATTCGCTCGTGAGTTGTTTCTGGTCCAGTGCCGGGTTCCATACGAGGTGAGACAGCACCCATGCGCGCAGGCGAACAAAGTCACCGATCGTGCATCCAGTGTCGCCCTGTTCAAAAAGACCTATGGTGTTGTGTTTAGTAAAGAACCTGATATTTGGGCCAAGCACCTGCATGTTTGGCTGGGGTTGAATGTAGTTACTGAAGTCGGTAACGTAATCCCAGACATAAAGCTTTGGCGCGATCTTGCTCCATTTATTGATGTCGTCCCTGAAGTCGCTGTTAGCATTGCTGTCCAGAGGTTGTGCAAAGTCGCAATTGATGGAGCAAAGTCGGATTATAACATTATGCCTTGGCTTTTCATGCAGTGGCGGTTTGAGCGTGTATTGGTATGCCAGTGTTTCCACTAACATATTGGGGTAATCTTTCTCTATATCTTCCGCCACTTTGTTTACGAACCTGATGAGCGTACCTGAAGACGACCCTTCCTCTTCATCAATTGCTTTGCATTTCGGGCACTGGCATGCGCCGCCGCCAAGGTCGTTCTGACTTATGGATATGAGCCCCGCGTTCGGATTTTCGCGGATTCTCTCCAAAGCCACTCGTGTCAGTTCCTTGCGCATTTTATCGCTGGTGAGGCAGAGCTGCGCATTGGTTACACGTTTGCCGTCTATCTCGGAATACCAATCTGGATGTGCGGCAAAGTATTTGTCCGGCGGAAGCAGTTGATTGAACGTATGGCACCACCCTATTATCGCCTGGTGGCCGCCGTATGCTTCCGGTATGTTTTCCCAGTTGCCATTGATCTTGAGCTTTACTGCAAATTGCGGGTTTTCGATTACGTCGCGGTAAAAGACTTCCCTGGATATCAACTTTGGACTGTATATGATATTGAGCTCAGGTATGATCAGAGTGCGCTTGCTGGGTGTATAACTTTCCGTGCTTGTCCACCACCTGAAGCCGACAGTGTCTTCAAGAAAACTGTAGACCGCATATATTGTGCCTCGCGGCCGTCCGCCGGCAATCAGCAGGTTATTTCCCACCGTGCGTATTACGATCCCGTCACTGCCCAGCGCTGCCCAGTTCACATCCGGCGCGAGTTTCTTCAGAGGATTGGACTGCCCAACGAGTATCTGCGGCGCATTTTGCTTTACTTCTGATTCCGAGCGAACCGGAAACTTTGCTCCCGTAACCTGTTCCAAAAAGCTGCTGAGTTCCAAAGCTGCCTGTTTTTCCGGAGAGATCGCGTCTTTTGCGATAACGATGGTGTAGGTTGTCTTGGAATCTTTTGCCAGTGTTGCCGCCTGAGTAGCGGCGGCCGTAGAAGAAACTATTGCCGTTACTGTAGCGAGAATCGCAATTGATTTGAATGACATAAGCAATGCGCCTCCATACTCTAATGCTTAGCGACATTATACAACCTCCGTCTTGGGAAATGTAGCTGTTTATCGATGACAGGTTGTTGCAACAGAGAAAATTTGAACGCAATTTTACCGCTTCGTTCGCTTAATTGAGGAGCGATCGAACAATAAAATCGCTGGGTTTGGCATTTGTCGAAATTGCCTTCAAGGAAATAACCATGGCACTTTGGAATTTTGGAAGGTGTTTTTGCAGCATCTGACCAATAATAAGAGTGGATAGTAGTGAAGCGTCAAGCAATAAACTATGCTGCGTATGCAGAAGAGGCGGCTGTTTATGCTGCGGTCTCAAAAGAAATTTTCCATAAACTCTCCTGTCATCTTGACAGGCGGGTTAATACATGATAAATTGCCGGTATGGGGAAACAATTGGTATGATAAACATACGCATCAACAATGAATTGGTGATTTCCGGAGGTTATAAAACGCGATGGCATTACTAACAAAATCTCAGCAAGTCGAGCATTATCTGCGTCATGCTATCGCTGGTGGGCGCTGGGCTGTTGGAGATGCGCTGCCTTCTGAGCGTGAATTGCTGGCTGAGTTCGGCATCAGCAGGACGACTCTTCGCGACGCACTCGGCAGATTGGCCAATGAGGGGATCATCACCCGCAAGTCCGGTTCAGGTACACACGTAGCGGATGTGCCGAAAGCCAACTCGGTTGCAATAGTCTGCACATCTCAGAGTCTTTCATCTCCTCTTGGTCACTTCTACAGACGTTTGGCCGAGGCCGCGAGAAATGAGATCGAACAAGCGGGGCGGCGCGCCGTGCTGATGGTCGGGCAGGGTGATACGACGGAGGACTTCTTCTCTTCCATAAATCTCTTCGATGCTCCGGTTGCCAGAGATATGATAGGGGCTTTATGCCTGACTACACGCGGCGAATATGCTGAGGCAATGTTTTCTGAAGCCGGAATGAATGTTGTGTCCATGGGGATGGGCGTCCCGGCATCAAAATACGGTATTGTCCTTGATTATGCACAGATGATGCGCCTGGCGAAAGAAGCGCTGCATGTCTATGGGCATGACGACTTTGTCTTAATGGTTCGTGAGTTTTACAAGCACGAGGAAGAATTACCGCGTGTTAAGAAGGTTAAGTCTCTGCAGCTTGAGGCAGTCGGCGGAAGGCAGGAAAGAATCATTCACGTTAAACCGAGTTTGACCTATGCCGATGCATACAGAGCATTCAAAGAGTGGTGGGCCACGCCGGATCATCCGAATGCAATATTCTTTGATGATGACGGCCTTTGTGATGTCGCCAGCAGAGTGATTCTGGAACTCGGCATAAAAGTGCCCGAGCAGTTGGCGATCATAACCGACCTGAATGTAGGCCGCACTATCGATTTTCCAGTGCCGCTTACCGGTGTTGGTTGGGACCCGGCTGTATTGATGAGGGAGGCTTGGAGCATGCTCAACAGCCTGATATGCGGTATTACGATAGAGCATCCAGTGCTTTATATCCCTCCGGTAATAATCGAAGGCAGGTCTCTTGGTGAGCCTGACAATGATCACATGCTTCCCCAGAGCAAAGCAAGCGCGACCATAGTGTAGTTGACTGAATATAAATGGGATAAGGGGTGTGAAGAATGGTGTGCAAAAAGGTGTCTTCAGTCGGTGCGTTTTGTGCAGGCAAGAGAAAACGAGGATTTTTCGGATTTACCCTGATCGAGCTTCTTGTAGTAATCGCGATTATCGCAATCCTGGCGGCGATTTTGTTTCCGGTATTTACCACTGCCAAGATGAATGCTAAGCGAGTTGAATGTATTTCAAACCAGCGCCAGATCGGCGCCGCGTTGTGTGCTTACGCCGATGACAGCAATGGATACTTGCCATTGTTATCTCCCGCTGGTACGCACCTATATTTTCCGTCTTATCCTTCAAGTATATACACCACATATTCAGGCGAGCTAATATATAAACTCGATAAATATGTGAAGAATAAAAAGATCTTCTATTGCCCGGTTGTCAATGCGTATCCTTCGGGTGCAAGTCTTACTTATGATAGTCAAAGTAAATCACCCACACCTTTTATGTACATCGGATACTATTATTTCTCCACTCAGGAATGGATCAATTACCGGATCAAACAGTCTGAAAATCCTAAGCGTATCCTGATGATGTGCATTGGAGGAGCAGGAAAAGCATCGGGTCACGGGAAAAACAGATGCGTATACACTTTTGCGGACGGCCATGTGCAATACATTCATCATTATGCGTATCCTTACAGCTATCCTCAGTGCAAAACAGTGGGAATGCATAAACTCCTGATGCCCAGTTGGTGATGGCAGCGGATTGCAATCGCGAAATCGAAGAGCAAGCGCATATAAAGAGAAGGAGTGTGAGTGTGATTCACAAAGAGGTGCCTTTGGTAGGTGAATCAGGCGCCGTCCGGCGCGGGCGAGCAATACAGGGATTTACCCTGATCGAGCTTCTAGTAGTCATCGCGATTATTGCGATACTGGCTGCGATCCTGTTCCCGGTGTATACCACCGCCAAGGAAAAGGCAAATGAAAGCATGTGTCTGAGTAACATAAGGCAGATTGGCGTTGGAACATCGATGTATCTGGATAACAACAACCAGAAGTTTCCTTTGCTCAACTATTCTCCGTGGACAGAGCCGACATGGTGGGTGACTGGCGTCAGCAAGTATATAAGCGGTAACAAGAAAGTTTGGCTTTGCCCGAGCGCAAAGCAGCGAGAATCAGGAAATCAATATCGTAGTTATGGAGCCAACTGGTATTATGTGTGCGGACACAACATGGCTGAAATCGCCAATCCGAGGGCGACGGTATATGTCTGTGAAGGCGCTTTGGATGATGCAAATCCGCCTGTTGAATCAGCCGGCTTCCTGGGTATTGCCGCTCCATCAGTAAAGACATATTCACTCATAAGCCGTCCTATTCTCAGGCATGAAGGCGGCTGCAGTGTAATGTTTGCAGACTTCCATGTGAAAGTAATGAGACGACAGATGCCGTTTTATCCCCCGCATCCTTGGTCGGGAAATGGTGTTACGGATCCAAAGAGCGCTGATTTCAAAGACGAGCTTTGGGACCTAAGGTGATCAATATAAGTGCTGCTTCTTGTCTAATGCATCTTGAGGCCCTGCAGATTACATCCGCTTAGGATGTAAACATAGGTTGATTTTTTATCCACCTTTGCAGGGCCGCTTTTTCTTTATCGGATGCCTTAATTACAATGGTCGCCTGACTTCGCAAGTCGGAATGCGAGCTTTTTGACAGCAGCAGCGTCGAAGCATCCTTCGCGCGCTGGAGATAGTCGAGCATGATGTCGACATATTCCGCGTCGAAATGGCGCATGTTTGCCTTCTGAAGTCTTCTATACTCCGCATTCGAGTCTATGCAGTATTCGCTTATCTGCTTGCCGGTTGCCTGGCTATACCAAGTCTCAAGTTTTTTGTTCAGGTCATACTGCTCATGCCGGATATTATCAGAAAGCTGCCGGAGCCCGGCGTCCATGGTAGATTTTAGTTCCACTTCGGCCAGAGCCTGCGTGTCGCTGTGGAGCTGATACATCGATCTCATATACTGCAGATCGAACTCAGTCCCGGACAGGCTTTTCAAGCTAGATAGCGACCGTAAATCATTTCCCGGAGGCCGAGGCCCCACCTGACATTCTTGACCGATTGCCGAAAGCGGGATGGAGCACGTTACGATTATAAGCAGCAATTCCGTTCTCATCATATTACCCCTGGCTGCACGAATTGTGACACGTAATGTACTTTCCCGCATGTCGGTTTGGGCAATCAGGGTTACACAACAAAATCGAGATAGTTGTTTCGATTTATAACCCGGCATGTGGAATCAGGACACATTCGGCTCCACGCTGCCGAGCATCTACCTGCCTTAACGCCGAATTAGTGCTAATAACGCTAATTAATTAGCCGAATTAGCGCTAATTCGGCTATCATATACCTTTAGTAAGAAACCTGGAGGCAGTAATGGAACTCATACAAAACATATCGGCGGACCTTGCAGCAATCCGCGAAAAGAAGCCGCTGGTCCACAGTATAACCAACTTTGTGGTCATGAATGAGACAGCCAACGCCACACTCTGCATAGGCGCGCTGCCGATCATGTCGCATGCGGTAGAGGAAGTCGAGGAGATGGTCGGTATTGCCGGGGCGCTGGTCCTCAATATCGGCACTCTCACACCCAAGTGGATAGATGCAATGGAACTAGCCGGCAAGCAGGCCAACAAGCTCGGAATACCTGTAATTTTGGACCCGGTCGGCGCTGGAGCGACACAGCTTCGAACAGAGTCGAGCAAGCGCCTGCTCAAAAAAGTGAATATCTCTATTGTCAGGGGAAATGCAGGTGAAGTAGCTACTCTGGCAGGGATCACCGCCGAGGTGCGCGGGGTAGAGTCTATCGGCGCAGAGGCAGGCACGGATGAGATCGCTCAGAAGTTTGCGTCTACCTATGGCTGCACAGTCGCAATCACCGGTCCGGTGGATGTGGTAAGCGACGGCAAGCGGGCTGCTCATATCTCAAACGGCGACGCAATGCTCGGCAAAGTGGTCGGGACGGGCTGCATGTCTAATGTAATAGTCGCCTCGTTTGCCGCGGTAGAAAAGGACGCGTTCAGTGCAGCAGTCGGCGGCCTGACGGCATTTGGAATAGCAGGCGAGATGGCAGCCAAGGTCTCTGGAGACAGACCCGGCACATTCCATGTAGAGCTTTACAATGCACTGTATGCAATAAACTCTGCTGATATAGAATCGGGCGCGAAGCTCCAGATTGCGTAAGTTGCAGCTAAGTAATACACCAAATATTGTAAAATCCAGAAGGACTTTCGCAGTCCAATATGCAAAACCTACAGGTAAAACACTAGCATCAGATGAGGATTTTTATGGAAAAAAGAGTCCAAGCCGAGCATGGGATTATCTGGGAGATGCCCGGCGAAAAATTCGGTTACTTTGGATGGCCGTCGATTGCGCGCATGGACGACGGCACGCTGGTTGCGGCAAGTTCGGGCCTTCGGACCGGACATATAGACCCCTGGGGCAAGACGGTGATCAACATCAGCCGCGATGACGGCAAAACATGGACCTGGCCGCGAATCATAAACGATTCACCTATCGATGATCGCGACGCGGGTGTTGTCTCACTTGGCGGCGATAAGCTGCTCGTGACGTGGTTCACGTCCGACACGCGTGAATATGCTGTTGAAGCTTACGCAGACAGATTTGACCTCAAAGAATGGCAGAGGTCTCTCGCTTCATGGACTGATGAACTTGTCGACAAATGGTTCGGCTCATGGGTTATCACCAGTGATGACGCCGGTGATACCTGGAATGGTCCGTTCAGGTCTCCTGTGACCTCGCCTCATGGCCCGATCAAGCTGGCCGACGGCGACCTGCTCTACTTCGGCAAGGGATTTACCAGGAATCGCGCCGAAGGGCACATAATGGCGGCGCGGAGCAAAGACGGCGGAAAGACATGGAATGTAGTAGGCAAAGTGCCGATGTATGATGGCACCATACCAGACAATTATCACGAGCCGCATGTTGTCGAACTGCCGTCCGGTAAGCTGGTTGGAATGATCAGAGTCGAGAGGTTCGACCCGGAGGACAAGGAAAAAGGGCTTATCAATTTCAGCATGTTCCAGACCGAGTCCGTTGACGGCGGCAAGACCTGGAGCGATATGAAACCCACTGGCGTACTTGGTTCGCCGCCTCACCTTATCCGCCACTCTTCCGGAGTGTTGGTCTGTGTCTATGGTTATCGAGCAGAGGGCTATGGGCAGCGGGTGCTGCTGAGCAAGGACGATGGCGAGACATGGGAGAACTGGATCATACGTGACGATGCTCCCAATTGGGACCTCGGTTACCCCGCTTCAGTGGAGCTGAGTGACGGCAGTATCTATACGATATACTATCAAGCTGTTGCCGAAGGCCGGAAGTGTTCGCTGCTGTGGTCACGCTGGAGCCTGCCTTCCCTTTAGGCATATCGAATATAGGGTAATCCGTAGGGACTAAGCATTTGCACATCAAATTTCGGCAAGCCGCATAATCACTGCCGCAAATGCTTCATCCTGTTTAGGTAAGCAATTCCGGGCGAAGCATCTGCGGCTAATATTGTCAGAAATGCTGTAATCAAAGGCAGATGCTTCGCCCCTACAGTTACGTTACCCTCATCTTGGAGTATGAGATGAAGATCGTATGTTTGGGCGATTCAATAACGCTGGGCGTAAGGCCGGGTGTCACAGATGAGCAGACTTTCGAGTTTTTGCTTGCGCGCATGCTCTCTGCTGACGGCATTGATGTTGAAATAATAAACGCCGGTATCGGCGGCGAGAACACAGCGGGCGGGCTTGACCGTTTCACCAGGGATGTAATAGACGTTCACCCGGACTATGTGACTATCATGTACGGCACTAACGATGCTGCCGTCAATGATAGTTGCACTGAGCCTAGAGTCTCCTTATCGGACTATTCAGCAAATCTGAGATCTATGATATCCCAGGCCAAATCGGCGGGCATCACCCCGATACTTATGACTCCTATCCCTTTAGGATGTCAATGGTCGTATGTGGATCACAGCCCCTACAGAGAGCAGGGAGCCAACTGTGTTATTGAGGCGTATGTCGATGCTGTCAGAAAGATCGCTGAAGATGAGAGTGTCCCACTGGTAGACAACTACGCTGCCTGGCGCGAGTGGGAGTCAGCCACCGGCTCCAGTATAGAGTCTCTTCAGACAGACTCGTGCCACCCCAACCCGGCAGGACATGAGCTGATAGCTGAGAAGATGAATAAAGTGATCCGTATGATTGTGGATTGTTGATCGTTTATCGTGCCAACCATTCCGGCAACATATCCCTATCACGCTCAATCAGGTCATTAAAGAGCGAGCGCATACCAGCCGGGTCAAGACATGCCCCTGCCAGTGGGTCGAGAAGCACTGCATTGAACGCCGCGCGCGGGTCTTCATTGGCTATGGCCTCGACTATCTGCGACTGCACTTCAATATTTCTCCTGCAAAGCGATGCGCACGGCTCCGGCAGCGGATCGACCGTCTCCGGGTGCAGTCCGTCCTTATCGACCTTTACGGGCAGTTCCACAGTCGCTCCAGTCGGCAGGTTAGGTATATAACCCTTGTTTGCGACATTCAGACTCATAGTGCGCGGCGTGTTGGTGATGACCGAATGCACTATCCTCATCCCATACTCTTCACTCAGCGCAACAGGAACATATGCTTCGTCCAGCAACTGCCGCTTTTGTCTGTCCCAGTTCTTAGCCCAGTGCTTTTCATACAAATGAATGTCCCAATTCAGTGGTATTTTCTGCTCCACTCGCCCCGCCGGCGGTGCTGAAGGTCCTATTATCTGTCCTCCCCATCCGCCCATACCAAAATTATATGCCGAGTCTTCATGATCGAATACCGTAAGGGGCTTGAACCATTCTCTAAAATACGGGACGTATTCAGCGGAGTGGTAGCTCGATTCCGTTACGAAATATCCCGTGGCATCCATCAGCGCAAACCTGACAGGGTCCTGCTCGCGCACAGAGGGCATAACCTCACGCAGCCTTGGATACATATCCCGGCCATTATGCTTCATTTCCAGTATCCAGAGCATGTGGTTGATGCCCCAGCCGCGCAGATACAGCTCCTCGCTGGGTATATCGAGAAATACTGCCAGCAGATCACGAGTATGCTCCAGGCCATGGCACATTCCGACCGAGCGAATGCTTGTCATTGCGTTCACGACCCAGCAGTTTACCGCCATCGGGTTTACATAGTTAAGGAATAGAGCATTGGGGCAAAGCTGCTCCATATCACGGGCGATACTCAGTGTCAGTGTTCCGGTCCTTATGCCCTTGAAGACACCAGAGGGACCAAGCGTGTCTCCGATAGCCATGGGCACGCCGTGATCTATGCACATCTGAATCTCACGTTTGCGCGCTTCAAGCCCGTTCGGCTCATACATGGCAAAAACAAAATCAGCGCCCTCCAGAGCCTGTCTGCGGTCGAGCGTTTTGGTCACAGCAATCTGACGCTTTTGCTGAGAGATAACTTTGTTGACCAGCATCTCGGTCGTCTCCAGCCGGTCGGCGTCAATATCCATGAGCGCCAGCTCGATAGGCGGCAGGTCGTCAAATGTGGACAGATCGATCACGAGTTTTCGTGCAAAGATATAACTGCCTGCTCCGATGAATGCGATTTTCATGAGTATTCCTCTATTACCTCCCTGGCGATCCGGGTCCATCGGGTAAATCGCTCAGGGTGATTCTCACACGTGTGAGTGTCTTTGAGCACTATCTCCATGACCAAATTTTTTGTCACATCCAGCGCATGGCGTATGTTCTCGCGGATGTACTTTTCATCAAAGTCTCCGACAAGCGCTGAAGGATGCGGCTTCCAGGAGAATATGATATCCTTTCGGAAGTTTTCGGCGCATTTGTCTACATCCGCAAACGGCGATATGTTTACCTGCCTGAGATTTGCTATCTCAAAAACGTAGTTCAGCTTCCGAGTTATATCCTCGCAGCAGCCGTAGACACTTATCCCGAACCTCTCCAGCAGCCGCTTCTCGTATTGGATAGCAAACTCATAGGTCATCTCAGGTGAGACAATTGTAAGCTCCTGCGCCTCGGCAGTAGCCCACATATCGCGTGGGAGGATATGCGCAGGGTCGTAACCGGCAGGCGGAAGCTCGCCGGAATAGCCGTTGCCGCCGGGATAGATCCAAGCGTCATCGTCATTGAGACTGAGCAGGTTCATATCAACATACTGGTCTATTAGCTTGTGGTAGCCCTGCTCCAGGAATGACATAGCTTCATGAAGCATCTCAGGCTCTTCGTACATATCCATCATCACACGCTCCAGGCCGCGCAGATGCGTGTAAATGTTCATCATGTGAAACGAGACCGTGCGGATGCCCTTGAGCCGCACATCCAGAATATCGCCGAAGAGGTCCTGGGCCTCTTGTAATCTGCGCATACTCTCAGCTTCATCGTGGATTACTTTAGGGAATTTGAGCTTCTTAAGGTCTTCTTGAGACTCGATTACAGGCTTAAACGTTCCTGCTCCGGCGGCGCTGTCGCTGGCAGTCCACTGCGACTCAAGGCCCCAGCCGGTATTTGAGATTGCTTTGGGCACTATGAAAGTCTGTTCAATCACGGTGTCATCAAAGATATTCTCGTGATAGTATATCTTTTGCCTGAGGCTGCGTTCATAACCTCGCGCCGCCTCGTCCCGGCAGGTCAGAGACTCCTCAGGCACAAGCTCGATCCAGCTTCTTTCAGGAAACACCAGCAGCATAGGCCGGACTCTCTGCAGGCCGTGATGCTTCTTCCACGACTCTCGTCTTTGAGCCATAATAGGCAGCCCGGCTATATCCGCCACACGCTTTGCAAGGTCGCGGAGTATTTCTCTGTCTTTTTGGCTGATCATTAGTCCTTTGTTCCTCATTTATATAAACAGTATCTGTCTGCGGTCTGTTTTTGAATCCTCGTATGGCATATGGATCATGTCATCTAGTGGAGCAAGCTCCACATCAGCCCGGCGTATCAGTTTACCGGACACCTGATGCTTACTGAGACAGCTTAGGCGCAAAGTTCGCATTCACCTTCCGGAATATGCATACAACGGCAGCGGTTTATGCACGCTTGTTTGATTGACTTGGGAACTTGATTGTGATATCGTACATACATAGATAGAGTAGTCGGGGAAGCAGCGGGGACGGCCCCAATGTTTCCCTTTTTTGTATATCCGTAGAGGAATTGGGATGAACATTATTAAGCTATTCAGCGCCAATGAGCGCGAGATAAAGAAGTTTCGCAGGGTCGCCGAACAGATAACAGCTCTTGAACCTTCGATCAAGTCACTGAGTGATGAGCAGCTTCGAGCCAAGACGGACGAGTTCCGTGAGCGTATCGCCAAGGGTGAGACCGTTGACGATCTGCTTGTAGAGGCGTTTGCGGTAGTGCGTGAGGCGGGCATCAGGACGCTTGGTATGAGACACTTCGATGTGCAGCTCATCGGCGGAATGGTGCTTCATCAGGGACGCATCGCTGAGATGAAGACCGGTGAGGGCAAGACCCTGGTCGCCACTTTGCCTCTTTACCTCAATGCTCTCGAGGGCAAAGGCGCGCACCTGGTAACTGTAAACGACTTCCTCTCTAGGCGCGACGCCGCCTGGAACGGCCCACTATATGATTTCCTTGGTCTCACGGTCGGCTCGATCCATGGTCAGAGCGCCGAGAGCGGCGGCAGCGGCAACTCGTATATGTATGACTCGGACTATGTCGCCGAAAGCCCGCAGGGCTGGGATAAGCTCAGACCGGTCTCCCGCCGGCAAGCCTATGCATGCGATATTACCTATGGAACCAACCACGAGTTCGGGTTCGACTATCTGCGTGATAACATGGCTTTCAGCGCGGATGATCTGGTTCAGAGAGAGCTTCACTATGCCATCGTGGACGAGGTAGACTCAATCCTTGTTGATGAAGCCAGGACACCATTAATTATATCAGGCCCCGGCAACCGTTCCAGCGACATGTATTACAAGATGGACAAGGTTGTCCGCAGGCTCGTTAAAGAGCGCGATTACACAATAGATGAGAAGGCCAAGACGGCCATGCTCACCGAAGACGGCACGCGCCATGTCGAGGAGATCACAGGCTGCGGAAACCTCAGCGATCCTGAAAACCTCGAGATAAACCAGTACGTCAACGCCGCCTTAAAGGCTCACGCTGTCTTTAAGAAGGACATCGACTATGTAGTCAAGGACGGCCAGGTCACTATCGTCGACGAGTTCACCGGTCGACTTATGTTCGGTCGAAGATGGAGCGACGGGCTTCACCAGGCTGTTGAAGCGAAAGAAGGGGTCCCGGTCGAAGAGGAAAACCAGACCCTGGCGACTATCACCTATCAGAACTACTTCCGCCTGTATGACAAACTCTCCGGTATGACAGGCACCGCCAAGACAGAGGAAGAAGAGTTCCGCAAGATATATGCTCTGGACGTAGTCGAGATACCGACCAACCGACCCGTGATCCGCAAAGACTCGCCCGATGTGATCTTTAAGACGGAAGAGGCCAAGTTTAGAGGGATCATTACAGAGGTCCTTAAAGCTTACACGCGCGAGCAGCCGGTGCTGGTCGGAACGCGTTCAATTGAGGTCTCGGAGCGGGTAAGCGAGAGGCTTCTATCCGAAAGGCTCCAGCTTTTGGCCGCCACGATCATCCTGCGCTCCAGGCTTGAGGCCAATAAAGAGATCGGTGACGAGAAGCAGGAGCTTTTTAACCAGCTCAACGCCAAATTCGAGACCCTGGGGATAAACAATTTCAGCAAACTTGCCAAACGGCTCGGAGTCGAGCTTAATATGCTCAGCGACGCAAATATCAGCGAGCTGGCATCAATCCTGTCGATCAGCCCGAGGCAGACAGGCAAGCTCCGCGAGGCGCTCAAAGAGGGGATTGTTCATAACGTCCTCAATGCGAAGTACCACGAGATGGAAGCGCAGATCATTTCGCAGGCCGGCCGCCGAGGAGCAGTGACCATAGCGACCAACATGGCGGGCCGCGGCGTCGACATCATCCTCGGAGGCTCAAAGCTCTCGGAAGAGGAAGAAGCCGAGTTTGAAGACGACCCGACCGAACTGCAGCCTTTCGACAAGGCCGACCTGACCTGGGATATGGACTTCTGGAAACAGCACAATCCGGACAAGTTCGAAGAAGCTCAGAAGAACCCCAAGACACTCGGTGTGATCGAGCGCGGCGGCATGTATATCATCGGCACCGAACGGCATGAAAGCCGCCGAATCGACAACCAGCTCAGAGGCCGGTCCGGCAGACAGGGCGACCCGGGCGCGTCCAAGTTCTTTGTCTCGTTCGAGGACGAACTGATGCGCCTCTTTGGCGACAAGTCCGGCTCATGGATGTTCCAGGGCTGGCAGGAGCATGAGGCCATAGAGCACGAAGGCGGCTTGGGAAAAGTACTATCCAAAGCTATTGAGCGTGCACAGAAGAAAGTCGAGATGCACCATTTCGAAATGCGTAAGCACGTTCTCGACTACGACGATGTGATGAACGTTCAGCGCGAGACTATCTACAAAGAGCGCCGCCGCATCCTGGAAGGTGCCGACTTGCGCTCAACCGTAATCGGCTACCTGTATGAGAGTGTGCATGGCGCAATAGACATGTTCTGCCATGAGGGGGTAGCGCCGGACGAGTGGGATACCGAAGGGCTCTTCCACAATGTTAACGAGATACTGCCTCTGGAGTTTTACGCCAAGCCAGCGGACCTCAAGGGCAAGAGGCGTGATGACCTCTCCGACATGCTGGATGAGATAGTCGATAAGAGCTACGAGGCCAAGGAGCAGGAGATAGGTGTCGAGCTGATGCGCGATATCGAGCGCCATGTGGCTCTGGATATGATCAACCGCAAATGGATAGATCATCTCGACGCTATGGACTTCCTTCGCGAGGGCATAGGCCTGCGCGGCTACGCTCAGCGCGACCCGCTGGTCGAATACAAGAAAGAAGCCTATGACCTCTTCCAGACAATGCTCGAAGGCGTCCAGGAAGACATGGCCAAGATCATGTATCGAGTCCAGACTCAGGAGCCTCCGAGGCGCAGGCGTCTGACATACGATAATCTTGTCGAAATGTCAGCCGAAGGCCCTCAGGGTATGGGTGACAATCAGGCTCAAATGGCCCGGGTTGCCGCGACGATAAAAGGCAAGCACGGTAAGATAGGCCGCAACGATCCATGCCCGTGCGGCAGCGGCAAGAAGTTCAAGAAGTGCTGTATGGGCAAGTTTGAGCAATAAGTTCGGCGTGATGTGCTGTTCCTGGGAGTGTTCAATCACTGTCATTCCGAGGAGGAACGACGAGGAATCTGCTTTTTGAACCTCGGTAGCGATTTCCGAATTTTGATTTTTGATGGTCCGGGGAATCTTTCCCCGGACCAAAATACGCCGGAATCTTTCCGGCAAAACTGTCAGAGATGAATTTTAGCCAGTCAAAATTATTGATCAGAGGATGTCATGTCTGACGCACGAAAAGTAACCGCATACTGTGGTCTTTGCTGCCTGGACTGCATCCCCAATAATCACCGGCTCCTCGAACTTGTAAAAGAGCTTGCCGGGGTGTTGGATGAAGTCGGCTTCGAGGAGTATGCCGCCCATAAGTCGCGCCGAGAGCCGATATTCAATGGCTATCCGGCATTTCGAAAAGTGTTGGATGCGATACCTCGAATCGAATGCTCAGGCTCATGTTATGAAGGCCCGGTATCCGAACTCGGATGCGCACGTGATTGCTCGATAAGACGATGTGCCATCGGTCATGATTTTGCCGGCTGCTGGGAGTGTGATGAGGTCGATAACTGCGACCTCATGCGCTCGTGCAAGGGTTTTCACCCCGGCCTTGAGTCGAACCTGCGCATGATACGCGAGCACGGTATAGAAAACTGGCTGGATAAGCGCGGAATACACTATTGGTGGGATAGCCATGACAAAACAGATAACCTATAGAAGCGCAACAGCCGATGATTGTCCGGGTATGCTTGATTTGTGGCGGCAGTTTTGGTCACTGCAGAATTATGAGGCTAACTTGCCGAAAAAGATAGAGATGGATCCGGAGTTGGTAATAGTGGCCGAGGTTGAAGGGCATATCGTCGGCACGATTATCGGCGGATTCGATGGATGGTGGGCTTGGATATACAGGGTTGCCGTTCATAAAGATTATCAAGGCCAGGGAATTGCTTCAGAGTTGTTTACTCGAATTCACAGCAGGCTCAAAGAGCTTGGTGCGGATGGCGCCTGTTTGGTTTCTTCACTTGAAAATGAGTCGATGCAGGGATTGCTCAAGAAGCTCGGCTACAAAAGATACAGCCAGGCATATTTTGGACATTCGCTGTGATTATCTTTGAAACCCAGAGGCTGATAGCCCGTTATTGGGAGCCTAATAAAGATGCCGAGCAGGCCTTCCGCATCTATTCCCACCCCGAGGTAACACATTTCATACGCGCTCCAAAAGATATCCCGGCTAATGTGGATGAGCAGAGAGATGCGCTGCTAAAGAAGTGCGCTGAGTATAGTCAATTCAACGACGGCACCGGCTCCTGGGCGCTTGAAGAGAAGGGGACCGGTGTAGTTGTCGGCAGTGTCATTGTGAAGTGGCTACCGGATGCGGACCGTGTCCCTACAACCGATATGGAGGTCGGCTGGCATTTGGGACGAGAACACTGGGGCAGGGGTTTTGCCACTGAGGCGGGAACGCGCGCCGCGCGCTATGCCCTCGAAATCCTAGGCCAAGATGTTATATACGCCGTAGTCAGGCCGGCTAACGAACGCTCGGTCCGTGTGACCCAAAGGATCGGCATGCAGCCCAGGGGAACGACAGACAAATACTATGGCGTCGAACTGCTGCTTTTTGAGCTGAGAGCAGATAAGTAGAAGTGCCCGAACTCGATGTCCGAGCACTCCTTATCGCATCTCCGGCCATCGGAGTCTGATTACGCCTTCAGCACGCACACGGATGCGGGCACTCGTATATACGGCGTCAGACTCTCGGATATACTGAACACAAACCTGCCGTCCTCCGGCCCCACAAAGCCGGCCGTCATATCCTGACCGATTATTATTGAAGCAAACTGCTTGCCAGCAGCCAGCAGCGCTCCTCCGTTTTTGATCCCCGGAGCCTTGATGACGCTGCTTCCGACAATACTCTCCACATGCTGCATTTCGACCTGATAGCCCTGCGGATAGAGCCTGTATAACAGATTGTGCAGATCAGGCGAAAGAGCCAGCAGATATGGCCCATGAAAGCCCGCCGTATCCAGAGCGTTGATAGCTTTGATGATATCATTAGCCGCTGCGCCGACTTCGTCCCAATTGCCGAGCTTGACCGACTGGACTCCTTTTGCGTTGAGCAGCCCTTCTATTCCAAGCTCCTTGCTGCCTTCGAATATCAACGCATCCTCTGCCGACGCCATATTTATGGCGGCTGTGGCGACAGCTTCAGTGTCCAGTGAAAATCCGCCGGACTCGAATGCTGCCAGGTCGCGCGCTCCGAGCGAGAACGTTGTCTCGATCAGAGGCACACTGAGCACGCCTCCAGCCATTACCTTAGGATCAGCTTCTTTGACAATCCTGTCCGGCAGTGGAACGCTTTTCAGAGCAAGTCCATAAGGTCCTTCTATATCAAGCAATCTCCTTGCGGATAGTTGACTTTTTGCGGAGGAAATTACTATCTCGTCCAGCCTGGCCCAGACTTCTTCCGATCCCGAAAAATCATCACGCCCAAGGTACTTGTTCGCCATTTCTCTGTCCTTTCGTATAAAACCGCATACGTCCCATTAATCGGATTTAGGCTAATTTTACTCGTCTACAATTTAAGTGATCCTATCGTTAGTTCATCTTTCTCAGTCTCAACGCCGTCCTCATGCTCAGCCTTTTCAGCAGGCGAAGCCGGTTCAAGGTCACCTCTCGTCACTTCCTCAGCCATCTCTTTCACCTCGGCTGCGCCGTTAGCGAGCCAGGCGTCTTCCTCATATTGAGTGAGAATGTTTATAAGTTCAGTGAACTCGCCGACGTGTACACGTTCTTCATTTGCTATATCCAGAAAGACCTTTTTAGCCAGAGGGTTATCTGTAGCATCCGCATGAGCTTCGTAAAGAGCAGTAGCCTCCTCTTCCGATGCTATATCGAGTCTGAGCGCTCTGATCAACTCGCTGACCGTCATCTTTTTAGCCGGCACGTTTCCATAGAACGGATTTGCAAAACTGGGCATTGGGCACCTCCAATTTATAATGATCAGCTACAATCTACCCAACTCCAAATTCAGTCAAACACAAGAATCGATCAAACCAGCGCGCCCGCGATGGTGCTCATCATCGACTCCAGGCTGGTCGGTTCGAAGTTAAACTCTTCATATACGCGCATGCGGTCGGCCTCGACCGGCACTTCCGGCATAAGCTTGAACATTTTGATAAAGTCCTCAACGACCACAGGGTGCATGCCTGTCTGCCCAAAGAACTTGTGCGCCTGGTCTTCATTCATCTGAACGTATCGCACGTTTTTGCCGACGGCGTCCGAGACTATATCGGCGACCTCGTCCATTGTGTAATCCCTGCCGCCGAGAATATCGTATTCTTCTTTTTCGCCTTTTGCTCCGCGCATCAGCGATTTGACTACTGCATACGCGATGTCCTCGGTCGACACCATCGGGATGGGCACATCAGGAGCCAGCAGGGTAGATATGATGCCCTGGCTGCGTATCATATCCATCTGCTTATACAGGTTGTCCATAAAGAACGCAGGGCGCAGGAACGTGCAATCGACGCCGGAGGCAAATATGGCGTCCTCTATTATCGCTTTTGATTCAAATTGGGCGATTCCGGTCTTTGCGTGCGCACCGACCACGGACATATGCACTACATGGTCTATAGTCGAGTCTTCCAGTGCATGGCCATAGTTTCTGCCGATAGTGATCTCTTCTTCGATATAGTTATCGCTTGCGATGTTTATAGGGGTCATCAGAAATGCGCCGTCGCAGCGGTCCAGGGCTTCTTTTACATCCTCTACATTGAGCATGTTTCCCTCGACAATCTCGGCTCCGCGGTTTTTGAGCACCTCGGCCTTTTGCGGCGAGCGCACCATTGCCCTCACGGCGATACCGGATTCAAGCAGCATAGCGGCGACCCTGCCGCCGACATTACCCGTCGATCCGAATACACTTATCATGGCAACAGCCTCCTCCAAAAAATAGCTGAGAGTGGAGAGAAGAGAGTCCAGATTCCACTTTTTTCATTCTCAGCAGCGAACCGACAGGCTCATACTTTGATTCTTAATCTGTCGGTATGATAGCAATTTGCCTACCTAGCTGAGTTGTTTCCCATGGAAGGCGCTTTATCAAACCATGATTAACTGTTTCCCAGGGCGAACGCATGTCTCCACTTTGTTCGGGCAGATTTAAAACCTGCGCCGAAAAGGGCCAAATGGCATCTCTGATGCCACTACCTAACGCTTATATGCAGGCTTAGCGGTTAACGGGGTCACAGATCCCGAGATTGCCCCAAAGGGGCCAGATTGCACATCTGCCCCAACAGAGATCGTACGCGTTAGCTCTGAACTGTTTCCTAATTGCCATAACATGCGTAAAAGGCGCTTCGCAGTTTATGCGAAGCGCCTTTTATTATCTTCAGTGCCGTCATTGGCAACTTATGCTTTCAGTATCTCTATTTCATCTCTCCTGAAACAGTGTAGAGTCGTATCGCGGCGGTGAGGAAATGTTATCGGCCTGTGCTTGACCACAAGCATGTTACCTCCGTCTTCCGCACCGCAGACCTTTCCGAGCATGCCGTCATACTCGTCCCGAGTCTTCATCCTCACTATCGCTCCCGAGAACTCGCTTTGTGTCACCATTGACACCCCCTCGCGACATACTCCTCCCGGGTGCTTTAATATAAAAGCCCCACATGTGCCGTGTGCCTACCGAGTTTTTGAACCCTAGCGAACCAGGGCGGGGTCTCCTGCCGTCCTTCGCGATTTCCCGATTGCTCGGGACTGCCACTTTGGACCGGCAAGTAAAGACTCCTACAATTTTGAGTGTCGGCTCAAAACTTCCTCGACTAATCACGTACACCGCAGGGCTTTGAATTACCCATATTGTATTGCCATGTGTATCTTACCACACCATGGCACCCTTTACAACCGGAATTGAGGTTGATTCTACTGATTCTGCCGCACAAAGTTGAGCTGCAAGTCGCTTATCAGAGAGCGCAGCGCTATGCGGTCCTGCTCCTCTATGTGAGGCTGGAGCTTGTCGACCACAAACACGACCGTATCGATGGCGACCTTGGCCTGAGCCAGGTCCTTAACTATTTCTTTTTGCCCGGGTGCAAGCCTTAGGCCCATCATCATCCATGCCTGCTCTGCAAGCATACTGACCATAAATTCCATGGTCGCATATACGTTTGGCGGCGGCATGCCGGCCTGCTCATCTTTATCGGCAGACGGTTCCTGAGTCTGGTCAACTTTTTCTTCGGTTTTCGGTTCGGCAGCTTCTTCTTTCAAAGTGCCGTCAGGGTTGACTCTTCTCTTGTCCGTTACTATCGGTTCTTCCTCCATATTTATCGCCTCCCATGTGTATAGTAAGTGCAATAACCGCTATGGCCGCTCCAAGCGTGTCTGCTCCCAGGTCCAGCAGATCGAACGTGCGGCCGGGGACAAACAGTTGGTGTGTTTCGTCCGACAGGCCATAGATCGCGGCAATACCTATTGTGATAATAATCTGCTGCCACTTCAGCGCTGTTATGCTCAATGCCCGCCATGTAAGAAAGCCGAGCACTCCATAGGCAACCGCATGCTCAATCTTGTCCGAGTAATCAATCTTATCTAATCCGGGTATCGCAGGCAGTTTGGACTGGGACGACAGAAAAAATATCAGTCCCATCCAAAGGGCCACCGGCCCCCAGCGGTAAATTTTGCCTTTCATTCAATGCTCTTCCCAAGTTGCATCCGGGGCAGGAATCCCCCGGACGATCAAATATACGAGTGGTAGGGTTCAATCAATGTCTATGCCGGTCTGCTCCACCATCTCTAGAAACTCATCTTCCGACACTACTTTTACGCCAAGTGAGATTGCTTTATCGAGCTTTGATCCGGCGCTCTCACCCGCCACTACCAGGTCAGTGTTTTTAGATACGGACGACGACGGTTTCGCGCCCAGCTTGGAGACCAAATCCTGTGCCTTGTCTCGCGTTAATTTTTCAAGCGCTCCTGTAAATACTATTGTCTTTCCTGCAAAGCCCTCGGCCTGTGCGCGCATTTCTTCTGTCGGGTCGATTCCGGCCTCCTTGAGCTTCCGCAGGACCTCAGCCGTCTCTTCCTGATCAAAGAATGTAGCAACGCTCTTAGCTACAACAGGCCCGATGTCGGTTACCTGAGCGAGTTCTTCTTCGGACGCATTGCGAACGGCATCGATGCTGCCGAACTGCTGGGCAAGTGATGCGGCCGTTCTCTCGCCGACATGCCGTATACCCAGAGCATATATCAGCCTCGACAGATTTGCTTTCTTGCTAGTCTCAATAGCGTTTATTGCATTTTCTGCCGACTTTTGAGCCATCCTCTCAAGCGGAAGTATCTGGTCAACAGTCAGGTAATAAAGATCAGCCGGATCGTGAATGAGACCTTTGTCAATAAGCTGGTCGATCAAGGCCGGGCCGACACCGTCTATATCCATCGCCGTGCGGGATGTAAAATGGATCATCCTGCCCCTTATCTGCGCGGGGCACGCTATCCCCACGCATCTGGCCACGGCCTCGCCCTCGGCTCTCTCTACATCTGCCCCGCAAACCGGGCAGGTCTTGGGCATGCTGAACTCTTCGGGGCTGCCTGCCCGCTTCTCTTTTACAACCTCCACAACCTCCGGGATAACCTCGCCTGCGCGCTGGATCACTACAGTGTCGCCGACCCTGACATCTTTGCGTTTGACCTCGTCCTCATTGTGGAGAGTGGCGCGCGATACGGTGACCCCGCTCACCTCCGTAGGCTCCATAACCGCGACCGGCGTAAGCGCGCCCGTCCTGCCGACCTGGACGATTATGTCTTTGATGACGGTTGTCGCCTGGTGAGCCGGGTATTTGTAGGCAATAGCCCAGCGTGGGCTTCGCGAGACGCTGCCGAGCCTGGTCTGCATGTCCAGAGAGTTGACCTTGACGACCATGCCGTCTATATCATAAGGCAGGTCCTCTTTCTTGGTTGCCCACTCACTCATATACGCAATAACTTCTTCGATGTTCCCGGCGACCTTTATATTTGGGTTGACCTTGAATCCCCAGTCGCCGAGCGCGCAGAGTATCTCGTAGTGAGTCGTGAAATCTATCTCCTCATACGCTCCTACGCCGTAGCAAAACATAGTGAGGTTGCGCCTCGCGGTGATTTGTGAATCGAGTTGGCGGACCGATCCCGCTGCCGCATTTCTAGGGTTGGCGAAAGTCGGTTCGCCGCTGGTTTCGCGCTCCTCGTTGATCCGACGAAACTCCTGATGTTCGAGTATCACCTCGCCCCTGACCTCAACTAGTGGCGGGATATTCTTTGCATCGGGAGACTCACGTTTTGAATGGTGCATATTAAGCGGTATGGCTTTGATCGTGCGCAGGTTCTCGGTGATATTCTCTCCCTGAAAGCCGTTTCCACGAGTCGCCCCTGCAACAAGAATTCCATTCTGATAAGTTAGGGAGCAGGCAAGACCATCGAATTTAAGTTCGCACACATACTCGATAGGCTCCTCACGGTCGATGCCTAAAAACCGCTTGCACCGCTCATCAAATGCCCTCAATTCATCCTCGCTAAATGCATTCGCGAGGCTGAGCATAGGGATCGAATGCTGATATGGCGCGAACTCAGTTTGGGGCACAGCGCCGACTCTCTGGGTCGGCGAGTCCGGCGTAACTGCATCGGGATACCGGCTCTCGATCTCCTGGAGACGGCGCATGAGAGAGTCATACTCCGCATCCGATATATCGGGCTGGTCCTTTACATAGTAAAGGAAGTTCGCCCGATTAAGGCGTTTGCGTATGTCCTCTATTTGCTTTGCGACCTCATCCGGAATGTGGAGGCTGCCTGCGCTCATTTTATCTCCCATTAAGCCGTAGGGATGAAGCATTTGCTCATCGAGTTTTGCCGGGCTTTATAATCATCGCCGCAAATGATTCATCCGCTACCTACACATTCTCGGTCGAAGCATTTGCGATTAGAATTAACTAAAAAATGTGTAAAAGGGCAAATGCTTCGACCCTACTGAACAATGTTCTGTGCTTGTATGCTTCTGTTGCATACACATGTTATCATGCGCGCGATTATTGTCAAAGCGCCACAAAGGAACTTTCGCAGCCTAAGCGCAATACTATTAATGGTCCTATCCCTTCAGGTATCCTACCCGGAGGGTTCTGTCCGCTTGCAGCTATGTGTTTATATCCTACCCGGATGGATTCGGAGAAATGTGTATTGAACCCCTTCAAAATTCGTGATGTCATGGTCGATCCGCCTCTTGTCCTTGCGCCTATGGCGGGGGTGACCAACCACGCATTCAGAGTTATGTGCAAACGCAATGGTGGTGCGGGGCTGGTCTGCACCGAGATGTTTAGCGCATACGCAATTAAATTTCACGATCCCAGGACGGCTAGCATGCTCGATTGGACCGATGAGGAGCGTCCAGTCTCCGCACAGGTCTTTGGCGGCGATCCTCACACTGTCGCCATAGGCGTCAAGGCCATGCGTGATTACGGCGTGGATGTAGTGGATGTTAACTTCGGCTGCCCGGTACCCAAGGTCGCCAAAAGCGGGTCGGGCGCAGTGCTCTTGAAAGACATGGGTCTTGCCCGTGAGATTCTGGCTGCTGCGCGTGAGTCTATTGATGGCGCTCTGACAATAAAGACCCGTATAGGATGGAATTCCGACGATATTACTGTCTTCGAGCTTGCCCAGGCTGCGCAGGATGCCGGGATCGATGCAATATCAGTCCACGCGAGAACAGCAGTCCAGGGGTATTCAGGGAAGGCGGATTGGGATATAATAGCCGAGGTAGTTAAGTGTGTGGATATCCCGGTGATTGCTAACGGCGATATTAAAAACCCGATAGATGCCGCCAGAATGTTCGAGCAGACCGGCTGCGCAGGTGTCATGATTGGCCGGGCCGCACTGGGCGATCCCTGGATATTCGGCAGAACTGCTCATTATCTGAGGACGGGAGAACTGCCTGCCGAGCCGGATATTATGCAGCGGCTTCAGGGAGCCAGAGAGCATGCTGCCCTGCTGCGAATGGTGCTGGGCGAAGCCCGTGCAGCAAAAGAGATGCGCGGCCACTTAGTATTTTATCTGAAAGGTATGCCCGGCGCGCCTGCGCTGCGTAATAGGCTTATGACGACCAGATCGGTTGAAGAGATATTAGAGGTACTTGATGAAGCGTGTAGTAAGTGTTAGCCTTGGTTCCTCGACGCGGGATAAGACCTCGCAGGTAGAGATACTAGGCGAGGAGTTTGAAGTGTCGCGCATCGGCACCGACGGCGACATGGCTCGGTTTGCCCAGCTTGTAAGAGAACTGGACGGCAATGTGGATGCGATCGGCCTGGGCGGGATCGACAGGTATCTCTGGACAGATAAACGCCGCTATACCATCCGTGATGCCGATAGGCTGGCGAAAAATGCCGTAAAGACCCCGGTTGTCGACGGCAGCGGGGTTAAGAACACACTCGAACGCAGGACTATAGAGTATCTGCAGGATAATAGTCTCGTGGACTTCGGCAAGAGCAATGTCCTGGTTACCAGCGCAGTGGACAGGTTCGGCATGGCCCAGACTATCGCCAAGTTGTCCAAGAGTGTGGTCTACGGTGATCTGATGTTCGCCTGCAATATCCCGATACCGATGCGCTCCTACGGGGCTATTCGTGCAGCCGCACAGGCTCTGCTGCCGATTGTCTGCATTCTGCCGTTTGAGTGGATCTATCCCACCGGCAAGAAGCAGGAGATCACGGTCCCGAAATATCAAAAGTATTATGACTGGGCGGATGTAGTCGCGGGTGACTGGCATTTTCTCAGGCGGACCATGCCCACCATCGAGTCCGGTCTGCTTAAGGGAAAAGTTATCATAACCAACACACTGACCGAGCAGGATGTCGAGATGCTCAAAGACCATGAGGTCCATCTTATTGCCACGGCCACACCTGAGCTTTCCGGTCGCAACTTCGGGACAAATGTGCTTGAAGGCGTTCTGATTACTCTGCTGGGCAAGCGCCCTGAGGAGACGAGCGTAGAGGACTATTCTCGGCTGCTTGAACAAATGAACTGGAAGCCTACCATAACCCAACTGACTTAAGAATAATACAGGACGTTATGACGTTGTGACGTTATGACATTGTGACGTAAGGACGGAGAACATTGGAGAAATTCGCATTTGTAATGCATCCGATATCGGCTAAACGGGACATCGCGCGCAAGTATCCATTTGTGGAAATGCTTCCCGAGAGCTGGATCGAGTTCGCATTGAGATATAAGAGTCCGATGGATGTATCGCACATCACCGGGGTCAAATCGATCACCGGGGTCGAGGCGGAAGGCTGGTTTGTCGGCTGCCCGCTCTCGCCCAAGCTGATGCTCGAACTCCCGATTGCAGAGGTTTGGAGGAAGATTATTGCCACGGTGAAGCTTGCGGAGGATCACGGCGCAAAGATCGTCGGCCTGGGCGCGTTTACATCAGTGGTCGGCGACGGCGGTATAACGGTCGCCAAACACTCCAATATAGCCGTCACGACGGGCAACAGCTACACCATCGCAACAGCCATAGAGGGCTCACTTAAGGGCGCGGAGTTGATGGGTATTGACCCTGCCGAGGCGCATGTAGCGGTGGTCGGGGCTACAGGCTCGATAGGCAAGACCTGTGCGCGCATACTCTCACGAACCGCAGCGTCGACAACTCTCGTGGGACGCGCAAAGGACCGTCTGGAAGTCCTTGCCGATGAAATGTCATCCGAAGCGAATGGTAAAGTAAGCGCGACAACCGATATCGAGGATGGCATAAAAGATGCGGATATAGTGGTCACAGTCTCCAGCGCAGTCGATTCGATCATAGAGCCGCATTTTATTAAGAGTGGGGCAGTAGTCTGCGATGTTGCCCGTCCGAGAGATGTCTCTGTCAAAGTCCAAAAGGAGCGCAACGACGTCCTGGTGATAGAAGGCGGCGTTATCGAGCCACCCGGGGATGTGGACTTCGGCTTCAACTTCGGCTTTCCTCCAAAGACAGCCTACGCGTGCATGTCAGAGACCATGATGCTCGCGCTTGACGGCCGCTACGAGAACTTCACCTTGGGCAAGGAGGTCTCTGTGGAGCAGGTCGAGCAGATCAGCCGGATTGCGAAGAAACATGGATTCAAATTAGCTGGTTTCAGGAGCTTTGAGAAGGCCGTGACCGATGAGCAGATTGAGCAGATCAAGAAGAATGTGAAGCGATAGGCCGAATTCTACTTCGCGCACGATCAAATGATCATGCGATAGGCTGGCATGCCCGGCTGCTCCGGCGATATTGACGAATATCTGGAGACTACCTGGTGCCGAACTAAGTGAGCCGTCTTATGCAGTAATGGTTATCATAAAAAATATGTAATGACGGTTGCTTTCAAAAGCTGCTATAGGCAAAAAAAGAAGAAAGTAGTATGAAGACAATTAGTTGTTTCGGCAGCAGCTAAATACAGTCAAGCTCTCAATGATAACAAAGCCCGCTGCCGAAACCGTCGAACCATACAAGCAATCATACGGCATGTTGGCATGTATGTCGGCTCCGGCACCGAGGCTGGATAATATTGATGACTATCTGGAAACTACCTGGTGCCGAAGCAACGAAAGACTCGTCATCTTCGATGGCGGCTTCGGCCGCTTCGCAACCGAAGCAACCAACGCCCGATATCACGCAATATCTACTTCATCTTCACCATGCTCATCTTCATATCCATTTTCATCTCACCCGTGCCCGCAGCAGCTCCAGGCATATCGGTCTTTATTGTTACAGTTGAGGCAGTATGAGTTTCTATCAGCTTACCTTCAGTGATCGAAAAGTAAATTACCCCATGTCCATCGATATCCATAGTGCCTTTGGACATAAAACCTTGAGCTTGAGAGCTTCCTTTTTTGAGTTTCTTCGCCATCTCGCTTAAATTGCAGTGACCTGCGTACTTCTGAATTATTTTTGCGGCGGTGGTCCCGGCAATCGGGACATTTAATGCTGCGAGCCTGGAGACAACTCTCATATCGCCGCCAAACGGCATTGGGACTGTAGTCTCATAACTGTCGCCCAGTTTCAGCCGCTTCCCCGGCATATGGTAAGAGCTCATCTGATTAAAAAGACTTTTCATATCCATACCGTTCTGCTGCTGTGCTCCGCTCGTAATATTGACGTTTCCAAATTCACCATCCTTAGACATCGTCATAGTATATTTTTGATCCGGCATAGACGGTATCATACCGGCAGGCATACCCGGCGCCGTCATCTGAAAATTGCTGAGCGCAACCTCAACATTGGCCGATCCATTCCACTTTACATTCAGAACTTTTTGGGTTGTAATGCAGCTGGTGTCCACAGTCATGGCCGAAGATCCGCCGGTCAGCTTGCTTGGCATGCCGGGCATAGTCATGGTCATATCCATTGTGGTCTTATATTTGTCGACCTGGCCAGGCTTGAATTTATACTCAAAGTTCAGTCCATTTGCCCTGTTTCCCGAAATTACAAAATACAACCCGACTGCAATAGCGATAACAATTACAATTGGAATTACACGTTTCATAACTATCCTCCCATTTATCCCCACACTTAACTAAGCACGGCCGCTTGCCGCATGGGAAATGATTCGCCGCGGCCACACATGTTCCTTTTTATTATGATGAACTATCCTGGCGGCGGGTTCTGCGCAAGGTGATCGCTATCGCAAGTATCGCTACCAAGAAGCCCACCGCCGGCATGATCATAATGCAGTACGTGCCCACCCCAAAGTGATGAAGTTCCTTCTGTTTCTCAGATGGCTCAAAAAATGGCATCACGAGAAACATCGCGAGAGTCACCGTCATAAGCCAGACTCCTACAAGCGACTTGACGCGGTTGTGTCTGGCGGTGGTTATGCTCTGAACCGATGGTGTTTCGTCAGGAATGAAAACTTTGCGCGCGGCCTCCGAATCGCCTCGGAGGAAGCAGTTCAATGCATATCGGACCACTCGACACGCATTGTCTTGCAGTTCCACTGCTTCAAAGCTGCGACCAACGGATAGTTGCCGGGTGACCTTCAGCTCTTTGGCGGTCATTGTCGCGGTGCAAGCGCCGTCCCAGGTGATTGTGACTCGGGAACCGCCGGCGAAGAGTGTGATTCCGTCGGCGCGCCATTTGTAGTCCACCACCAGCCAGAGTCCGCCCAGAAACTTCGCAAACGATAGCAGTTCCGTCCTGGTCAGCCTGCGTCCCAGCGATTGATCATCCTCGAAGTCCCCGAAGATGCCCATCGCGCTGCCCGTGAACAGATTGTAGCCAACTCTTAGGGGGGTTGCCTGGTTGGTGAAGTAGGCTATTATATTGCTCAACAGCCCCGCTATAAAAAACAGGTAGGGCGATGCATGGAAGAAAGCAAACGCGACAATGGAAATGAAGATAATCGCAATTCCGAGCGCCCCTCCGATCACCGCTGTGCTCGTGTTTACTCGAAGAGGTTTGAATGCTCGCCAGGTCATATAAGCCCACAGCAGACTGACGACCTGGGTCATTGCGTACATGGCGTTTTCTTGGCGGTGTGAAATCAACAGCCCCCAGACCACGAAAACTATGAACATCCAGGCCACACCTTTTATGTAGCCGCGCCTGATAGACGCTTTGATTGGCCGTTTCTCCGGTTTGTCTTCAAGGCAGGCCTCGTCCAGCTTGGAATACATCGTAAATAGGCCTAACATCGCAAGTGCCTGAGCTGCTGCCATCCACATTACAAACGAGAGCGAGGCAAACAGCTTGCCGAAGATAACAGTAAGCGCTCCGCCACTGCCGATTGCGCCTGTCGGCGAAAGCGGAAGCAGAACGAGCACTGAACGCGTGAAATCTTTACTCGGCTGCAGATTATCCAGCGTTTCTTCGAGTTTCTGCTCCAACTGAATACGCAAAGCAAGACGAGCGCGGTGGAGCCTGGTGCGCAGAGCCTGCTCGGTTATTCCGAGCGCTGCGGCGGTCTCGGAAATGCTTTTACCTTCGATGTAAAAGAGAGTGAGCGCTTCACGATGAATATCAGGCAGTTCGGCAAAGGACTGCCAGAGCTGCTTCGTCAGCGATTCGCTCTCGTCGCGGCATTGCTGCGGCTCCGCGGATTCGAGGACTGCCCATCGCTGTTTGAACGCATCCTCGCGCCTGGTTTTGCGGCTCAGAGAGTTGCTGACATTGCGGGCGATCCTGGCGAGCCAGCCCTGAAACTTATCGGGCTCGCGAAGGGTTGCGAGATATGTGTAGGCCTTGATAAAGGTTTCCTGCGCGGCGTCCTCTGAGAGATCGACATCACCCAAACGGCTCCATGCGATGCCGTAGACCATCTTCTTATACTTCTCGATCAGAGACGCATAGCCGGTCTTGTCGCCCCGCATAATGTCGCTTATCAGTTGTGAATCGTTAATCTGCATTACCCACCTCCGGCGTCTTCATACTTAATGACACCGGTCATATGAAAAGGTTACTGAATATTTCGTTCGTTGCTTCGGTTCCAGAGCGAAGCGGCGGGGCCGAAGCCGAGTCTGGAAGACTCTTCATCTTCGATGGCGGATTCGGCCGCTTCGCAACCGAAACAACTTAAGCAACATTTAAGAGCAATATGCGAAGCCATTTTTCGCACCAGGGGATCAGTGTGCCGGGGAAATCGAAGATGACGCCGTTATATTGCAATGCAGCTTACTCCCTTTGTCGAGTTTACTATCATAACAAGCGGTTCTGGCGGCGGGTTCTGCGCAAGGTGATCGCCACCGCAAGTATCGCCACTATGAAGCCTACCGCCGGCACGAGCAGAAAGTAGTACGCGCCCGCCACGTGATATAGTTCTTTCACTTTCTCAGATGTTTCAACAAGCCGCGACACGAGCGTTATCACGAGCAACATCACGATAGTTACTACCATAAGCCAGACACATACAAGGGACTTGACGCGGTTGTGTCTGGCGGCGGTTAGGTTCTGGGCCGATGGTATTTCATGAGAAAGAACTTCGCGCGCGGCCTCCAAATCGCCTCGGAGGAAGCAGTTCAATGCAAATCGAACCGCTCGACACGCATCATCTTGCAGTTCCGCTGCTTCAACGCTGCGACCGAGCAGTTGCCGGGCGACCTTCAGATCTTTGGCGCTCATCATCGCGGTGCAAGCGCCGTCCCAGGTGATTGCTGCCTTGGAACCACCGGCGAAGAGTGTAATTCCGTCGGCACGCCATTTATAGTCCTGCACCAGCCAGAGTCCACCCAGAAACTTCGCAAACGAGAGCAGTTCCATCCTGGTCAGCCTGCACTCCAGCGATTGATCATCCTCGAAGTCCCCGAAGATGCCCAATGCGCTGCCCGTGAACAGATTGAAGCCGACTCTTTGGGGCATTTTCTGCTTGGCGAAGTACATTATTACAGTCATCAACAGCATCGCTATGAAATACAGCCAGACCGCCTGGAAGAAAGCCCCAGCGACAGTGGCAATGAAGAAGATCGCGATCGCAAGCGCGTATCCAATTGCCGCTGTGCTCGTGTTTACTCGAAGAAGCTTGAATACCTTCCAGATCATATAGACGCAACAGATGCAGGATATCTGGAGCAGAATGCTTGAACCGAAGTGCTGCGCCAACAGCCAGTAAACCACGAAAGTTACGAACATCATGACCGCTAATTTCATGTAGCCGCGTCTGATAAACGCTTTGATTGACCGATTCTCAGGTTTGTCCTCAAGGCTGGCCTCGTCCAGCTTGGAAAACATCGTTAACAACGCAAATATCTGAACCGCTGCAATCCACAATGCGAATGAGAGGCCGGCTAACAGTTTGCCGAACACGGCAAGCGCACCACCACTGCTGATTGCGCCTGTCGGCGAAAGCGGAAGCAGAACGAGCACCGAATGCGTGAAGTTTTTCCTGGGCTGAAGATCGCCGAGCGCGTCCTCAAGATTCTTCTCCAACTGAATACGCAGGGCGGTTCTGGCCCGGTGGAGCCTTGTGCGCAGAGCCTGCTCGGTTATACCAAGCGCTGCGGCAGTCTCGGCTGTGCTTTTGCCTTCGATGTAATAGAGAGTGAGAGCCTCACGGTGCACATCGGGAAGTTCGGCGAATGACTGCCAGAGATGCTCCTTAGGCGATTCGCACTCATCGTGACCGGATTGTGGTTCAGCAGACTCAAGCAGTGCCCACCTCTGCTTGAATGCATTATCGCGTCTGGCTCTGCGACTCAGCGAAGTGCAGACATTGCGCGCGATTCTGGCGAGCCAGCCCTGAAACTTATCGGGCTCACGAAGGGTTGCGAGATATGTGTAGGCCTTGATAAAGGTTTCCTGCGCGGCGTCCTCCGAGAGATCACTGTCGCCCAAACGGCTCCATGCGATGCCATATACCATCTTCTTATACTTCTCGATCAGAGACTCGTAGCCGGTCTTGTCACCCCGCATAATGTCGCTTATCAGTTGTGAATCGTTAATCTGCATTACCCACCTCCGGCGTCTTCATACTTAATGACACCGGTTATAGGAATATGTTACAAAGTATTTTGTGCGATCTAGGCGCAGAGAATATGTCGGCGAATGTGCGAAAACCGTTTTTCGCACCAGGGGATAAGTGTGGAATGGAGATCGAAGATGATGGCGTTAAGTCGGGTAATCAGCGGTACGCCTCATCTCTGCGCAAGACACCATATACCCGAACAAGATGCCGCTCGTCGTGAATGCGATATAGTATTCTGTAGTCGCCAACACGAACGCGCCAGGTTGGTTCATTATGTCCTTTGAGCTTTTTGCAGCCGGACGGCCTGGGCTGTGCCTGCAGATTGACGAGTTCATCCATCACTCGCTCTTGCCCACTTACAGGCAAATCACGAATCTGTTTCGCAGCGCGATTTTCTACTTCGACACGGTAGTTCACGAAGCTTTCCTGAGGACCTGCCTGAGGTCATCAAGTGAAACAAATCCTTCTGCGGATGCCTCTACTTTATCTACATATTGCGCATCACGCAAATCTTCGAGCTCGCTGATTATTGCTTCAAAAGCCTCTATCGGAAGCACTACGGCAGTCCGATGCCCTTCGGAATCCACAATATATGTGGCTTTGTCAACAGCACTCATGCCATTACTCCTTTTGCAGCTTGTAACCGTATTTTACCACATACTGTTCGAACAGAGAAAAAGCCCACAGGGCGAACGCACGAATGAACGTTTTGTGACGATGTTCAAACACGTCACTCGTATGATGGGTAAGGATCTCCGAATCCTTACCCGAGAACCAGTGCCGGATCTCCGAATCCGGCTATTCCAGCAAAGGTTACGGGGTTCGGAGACCCCAATTCGGCATTAAGGTGACGATTCGGAGATCGTCACCTATCAGGGACGTCATTAATACCTCTGCAAGCTAATAAGCCCGCGGCAGTCCCAAAACTACCACGGGCTTAATTCGCATTATATCATGTTGCCTGCCAGCCAGGTTTCAGGCTTTCCACCCTCCACTCTCGACTCTCAACTACCCAGCCACAATATTAACCAGTTTCCCCTTAACCACAATCACCTTGCGTACGGTCTTGCCTTCAAGGTCAGCCTTGATCTTCTCGCTTGCCATTGCGGCGGATTGCATGGCGTCTTCGTCGGAGTCGGCGGGAAGGGTGATCTTGTCCTTCACCTTGCCGTTTATCTGAGCCACTATCTCGATCTCATCAGCCTTCGCGACCTCGGGGTCATAGCTAGGCCACTTTACGTTAAGTGTGAATCCCTGCTTGCCGATGCTCTCCCACAGCTCGTCGGCAATGTGCGGTGTCATCGGGGAAAGCAGCAGCACCAGCATCTCGACAGCTTCACTCATCACAGCCGACTTGCCGTCCGAGCCTATGGTGTTGGCAAACGAACTCATCTCGTTAGTCATTTCCATGAGAGCGGCGACTGCCGTGTTGAACGCGAACTTTTCTATGTCCTCGCCGACCTTGCGGATCGTCTGGTGGACCTTACGCCGCAGAGCCTTCGCCTTGGGGTCGGCTGCGGCTTCATTGGCGGCTTTGGATGCCCAGTCCGGGTCGAAGCGCTCTGCGTAGTCGTTGACCAGCCTCCACACGCGTCCCATGAACCGGTATGCGCCGTTCATGCCGTCTTCGTTCCACTGAACCGCGTCCTCAAACGGTGCGACAAAGAGTTCGTATGTCCTCAAGGAGTCCGCGCCGAACTTTTCGGCCATGGCGTCCGGGGTGATGACGTTGCGCTTGGACTTGGACATCTTCACGAACTTCCAGATGATCTTGTCCGGGTCCATCTTTGCTGCTTCCTCAGGGAAGAGCGGGATCAGATCATGCTCCTGCTCGTCATCATCTTCTTTCTCGACCACATCATCCGCCTGCATCATCCTGTGAGGGGTAGACACAAGCACCATCCCCTGGTTCATCAGCTTATGGAAAGGCTCTACAAACGGTATAAGCCCCTCGTCGTGCAGCACCTTAGTCCAGAAACGCGCGTAGAGCAGGTGCATGACCGCATGCTCAGCCCCGCCGACATACAGGTCCACCGGCAGCCAATATGCCGCCAGGTCCTTGTCGAACGCAGCCGAATCGAGATGCGGGCTGACGAACCTCAGGAAATACCAGCTCGAACACGCGAACCCGCCCATAGTGTCTGTTTCACGTTTGGCCGGAGCGCCGCATAGTGGGCATGTGACATTCACCCACTCGGGTATATTCGCGAGCGGCGACTCACCCGACCCGCTGGGGACGTAATTCTCGACATCCGGCAGCACCACGGGCAGTTGGTCCTCGGGCACGGGGACCTCGCCGCAGTTATCGCAGTGTATGACCGGGATAGGCGCTCCCCAATACCTCTGGCGGGAGATCAGCCAGTCGCGGAGTTTATAGTTGACTGCCTGCTTACCTCGGCCGGTCTCTTCCAGCCATTGGGTAACTTTCTTTTTTGCCACAGCTCCCGGAGTGCCGGAGAACTGGGCTGAGTTTATCATGTCGCCATATTCTGCATGGAAGAGCACATCGCGATACCACTGCTCGCGATAGAGCACTTCCATCAGTGTGCGAACACTTTCAAGTGATGGTGAGCGCTTTCTGAGCATCCGCATAATCCGAACGCCCGTCTCCACCGAGTCGTACGGCATAATGCCGTGGTTTGCAAAAACAAATGCCCATACCGAGCCGACTACCTCTATCCAGCCTTCGGTGTTTTGCAGGTAATCACGGGCTATATCCAGATAAGTCTGCGCCTGCTTGTCGCCATGCATAGTGACATAATAGAAACTATCTTTTAGCTCAAAGTCTATACCGGCCTTTTTCAGAGCTTCGTCAAATCCCGGCTCAACAACATCTTCAAAGACCTTGCTCTTCGATATTCCATCGGTACGGTCTATAACGGGTATGATGGGAATCCCGAACTTCAGAGCGAACTCGAAGTCGCGCTCGTCATGCGCCGGCACAGCCATGATAGCGCCGGTCCCATAGCCCATCATTACATAGTCCGCGATCCATATAGGCACGCGGTCACCGTTTACCGGATTGATTGCATACGCGCCCGTAAAGACGCCGGTTTTTTCCTTCTCGGTCGACTGCCTCTCAATCGCGCTCTGCCTCTGAGCCTGCTTGCGATACTCGGCTACAGCCTCTTGCTGCTCCGGTGAGGTGAGCTTATCGACCAGCGGGTGTTCCGGCGCGAGGACCATAAAGGTAGCGCCCCAAAGTGTGTCCGGACGGGTGGTGTAGATAATGATCTCATCGCCCTTTTCGGACTCGAACCGCACCTCCGCGCCCTCGCTGCGGCCTATCCAGTTCTTTTGCATCAGCTTGATCGACTCGGGCCAGTCTATCGTGTCCAGATCGTCTATCAGTCTGTCGGCATATTCGGTTATCTTAAAGAACCACTGCGGCAGGTCTTTCTTTTCTATGAATGAATCGCATCTCCAGCACTTGCCGTCCTTTACCTCTTCGTTTGCAAGCACAGTTTTGCAAGACGGGCACCAGTTGGCAGGCGCAAATGATCGATATGCCAGCCCTCGCTTATAAAGCTGCAGGAATATCCACTGAGTCCACTTGTAATAATCAGGCGAGCTGGAGTTGATCTCGCGTGACCAGTCGTAGCCGATCCCGATCAGGTCCATCTGCCGCTTATATGTGTTGATATACTCCGGCACGGTCTTTTTGGGGTGGCTCTTCTTTTTGATGGCCTCGTTTTCTGCCGGCAGACCGAAGGCGTCCCAACCCATCGGGTGGAGCACGTTAAAGCCGTTCATGCGCTTATATCTGCAGGCTACATCGGTCGGAATGTAGTTCCGGCAGTGGCCTACCGAAAGCCCCGCGCCGCTGGGGTAGGGGAAGAAGTCGAGACCATAGAACTTGGGTTTATCGGTCGAGTCTTCAGTCTTGAAGAGTCCGGCTTCCTTCCATCGCTTCTGCCATTTCTTTTCTATCTCCGCGAAATCGTACTTTCGGTCGGCCATATATTCACTCCTGTACATATTTAACCGACGCAGCCACAGTTTGTTGTGGTTTGCGTCGAGGCAATACCTGACTATCTTACCCACCTGATTATAGGATTCGCGCAACCGCAGTGTCAAGGCGAACGGGCTATGGATAGACGTCGATGCACTTTTGTGGTAACCTGATGGTTGATTTTATATGCTATGAAAGGTGTATCCATAAGTGAGTGAACCGTTTCATCTCAGTACAAATCCTCTGCCTCCGCTTGAGATCGTCAGACTTCTCGAGTCCGGTTCTCCGGAGGTGGATCGTTATCTGGGAGAAGATATATATGTCAACCAGGACCCCGAATATCTTGCCCGGCAGAGAAAGCGTCTTGCCGACACCCTAAAGCTGCATGCCAAGCGTGTAGGTGATAGACCGACGTTTCTCATACGCGCTCCGGGCCGGCTAAATGCGTTTCTTGAGTATCTCGATATGTGCGCAGGCGATCATATGTCTACGACGATCGACGGCGACATACCCGCCGCAGTATCTGTCCGTGATGACGACCATTTGAGTATCTCCAACATAAACCCTCTCTTTCCGGACGAGGATCTCTCCGTTATCGAGGAGTTCAACCGGTTTGCGACGGCTTCATGGGAAAAGCATGCATCCGAGCTTGATGACACATGGGACAACCGCACGCTTATTTACCCTCATTACGGGCGCAAGCAGGGCAACTGGCTCAATTATGTTTTAAGCCCCTACCTTCGTGTGCTATGGGACGACCGCAAATTTGATATCAAGGGGGCCGATATTACGTTCGGGACTGCAACTGTGCCTTTTAGAGCGGGGACCAGTTCGTCTTCAGCGGTGGTTGTTCTCTCGTTCCTGGCAATGTATCTTACTAACCGCGACCGGCTTCCCAAATGGAGCATTCAGCAGGTGTGCAAACTCTTGGGTGAGGCGGAGTGGTATGTAGGCACACACGGCGGCGCGAACGATCAGACCACCATACTGCGCAATCCCGCCAACTGCGTATTGTATAACCGTCACTCGCAGGCCGAACTTGACTCGACTCCGCTTCCTTTTGTGCGAGGGGTGCATGTCGTGCTGGCCAACTCCCTCTGGGAGGTAAACAAGACCCTCGGCGGCAACCAGAGTTTCAACATGAGGAAGGGTTGGATGCAAATGGGCGATGAGCTGATGAGGCTGATCATCGCGGCAGTGCGCGAGGCGCAGAGAAATGGTCAGGCATCCGGCGATGGATGGCTTGCCAGGCTATTGAATGACCGGTTCGGTTTCAAAGTCGGCGGGGAACTGCCCTTATTGGAGTCGAACCCGGATTATTGGGAGAAGATCGAGCGAAATTACGCCAAGTTCGGCAGCTTCCATGAGGATATCCTCGGCATCCCCGATGCAGCTATAAGCGAACTTATGCTCCTATTGCCGGTGAAGATCACGCCAAAAGAGGCAGGACGCATCTTTGGTAAAGAACCGCAGGTCATTGAGCGGCTTTATACAAAACCGCGCCGAAGCATCGGCGGATACCACATCCGCACCACAGCTCGATTTTTCTATAGAGAGAACATGATTGGACGGACTCTCGAATCGATATTTCTCGAGGCCGAGCGGCGGATAGAGACAGGTGAACTGACCCCCGACTCGCCGGAGTACGACCAATATCGCGTCAGAGTAGGCCGACTTGTGGACGAACTCCAGGATGCGCTTTCCTTCGACTTCCGCGTCTCCAATCCGCAGTTGGACCTGCTGCTTACGATTGCGCGCAGAGGTCCGGGCTATCTGGGAGGCAAGCTGACCGGCGCCGGTAAGGGCGGATGCGTATCTTTACTGGTCAGAGAGAGCGAGTCCGGCGCTATGTGCGAATATCTGGACAAAGAGTACTACGGTCGATCGGAGCGCTTTGAGTTCTACCGTCAGGTCCTTGAAGACGAGCGCCGCACGAGCCAGCCCGGCAGCATTGAGCACGGCTCAGCCGAGGAGAGGCTGAAAATATTTGATGCGTCACTTGCTTCAATACCTGACCAGCGCAGGGTTATAACCTTCAGCCATGGAGCATGTGCATTGGAACTGCCCGGAACGGTATAAGCGATGGACGAGATCAAACTGATAATTGCCGAGGACGAGCCTGTTGCGCGGCAGGCGATGGCCCGGCTATTTGATCTTGAGACCGATATCGAGGTTGTCGGTGAGGCCGAAAACGGCGAGATTGCAGTCGATCTCGCGCGCCGAATGCTGCCGGATGTCATATTGATGGACATTCGCATGCCCAAGCTCGACGGTATCAAAGCGACCCAGATGATCAAGCAGGAAATGCCGAATGTCGCGATTGTGATCCTTACAATATATGACGACGACACAAACGTCTTTGAAGCTATCAAGGCAGGAGCCATCGGATATATTCTCAAGGACAGCCCCATCGACGATGCCATGAATGCTGTTCGCGCCGCATATCGCGGCGAGGGGATTATGCATCCCGCTATAGCGGGACGGGTAATGAAAGAGTTTGCCCGACTTCACAATGAGCGCTCGACCGATCTCAAGATGTTTGCGGACCTTACGGACCGCGAACGAGAAGTCCTCAAGCTGATAGCGCAGTCCAAGCGCAACTCCCAGATTGCCGAGACCCTGTTTATTAGCGAGAAAACCGTAAAGAATCACGTATCGAACATCCTCTTCAAACTCCAGGCCAATGACCGCACTGAAGCCGCGCTATATGCGGCAAAACATGGGCTTGTGGAATAGCTTGTGGTCTCCAATTTTAGTTCCACGCGCCGATAATTATGCATATTGATCCACTTTGAAGGAATAATTGACCAGATTGTGGAAAAGGCTCATCAGTATGTATACTCGTTTTAAGGAGGAGTAAATGAAGGTTTTGCTCGTTATAATGTGTGCGCTGGCAATAGTTATAACAGCCGGCGCGGTGTGCGCAAGCGATCTCAACTTCGGAAGCTATGCGCGTTCAGTGGCTATGGGAGGCGCGGGTCTGGCAATGACGGATGATACGTCTACTTCGTCAATCGTAAACCCCGCCGCGGCAGCCGCTATAGGCACTAAATTTCAATTCATCTTTCCAAGTTTTGATGTTCACACTCGCGGAGCCACTTTCAGCGACCTTACCGACCGGACAAGTGAGGTGTCAAGCGGAGACGATGATGACGCATTAAAGCTCATCAGAGACTTCGGCAAGCAGGACACCAAGCTTAATTTTGGGGTTGTGACCGGATTTGCTGGCACATTTGGCGTAACAGCCGAGGGTGAGGCTCAGGCTGTAATCAGTCCCAGCACGTCATTTGGCGAATGGGCTACTGCCGGAACTCCAACTTCAGTAGCCGACCTGAAGAGTATGACTTTTTCGGATCCCACAGTCAAAGCCGCTATCGATGCAGCGTTGGCAGACGATAATATCAACGGTGACGATGCAGCAAATATTGTCAATGCCATTTCAGGCGATACTGATTTAGTCGGCAGATATGTATATGCGCTGCCGGCCGTCAATTTGAGCAGAGGGCTTAGCACAAAGAACGGCAAACTCTGGCTTGGAACTCGAATGCGCTGGCTGCACAGTGAAGTTCACGCCTGGCACGTGTCGCAGAAAGAAGGTGTTACAGACAGTATCAAGCTGGATGCCACCGAAGACATGAAATCAGAGGATGATGGCTTCGGAGCGGATTTGGGGTTCATCTATCGACCTCAGAAATCTTCATTGCAATATGGAGCGGTCATAAATAACTTCTGGGATGCCAAACTGGAAGGGATCGAGACTCCTCGAATGTTGAGTGTAGGCATCGCCGCGCAGCCCAATAGAAGATGGAAATTTGCGGCTGACCTCGTCAATGTAAACAAGGCATATGATGAGGGCACCAAACTGAGAATGGGCACAGAGCTGAGTGTTACTGGCAGCCTCGCACTGCGCGCAGGCTACTCCGGTGACTCATTTACCTACGGCGTCGGAATCTTCGGTCTGAACTTTGCGTTCTCAGACGATGCCCCTAATCTGATATCGAGAGTGCTCAGGTTTTAGCTGACGCGCTGCCCATTATAATTTGAAACCCCTCCGGGTATCTTACCAGGAGGGGTTTTTATTTGTCACTTGTCACAGTATAATAGAGTTGGAATTGCAAAGGGGGACACAGATACGTACGACGTAATTGTTCTTGGCGGCGGTCCTGCCGGCCTGACGGCGGGCATATATGCGTCCAGGGCGAGGCTATCGACGCTCCTGGTGGAGAAGAACTACCCGGGCGGACAGTTGATGATGTGCGAGAGCATCGAAAACTATCCTGGTTTCGCCCAAACGTCTTCGGGCTACGATCTCTCCAACGCGATGCGCGAGCAGGCGGAGAAGTTCGGCATGAAGACCAGAATGGCCGAGATCGACCACATAGACCTCTCGGGCGACATCAAAGTCCTTCACGCAACAGACGGCGAGCAGATCAGGGCTAAGACCGTGATCTTGAGCCTGGGCGCCAAACCGCGAAAGCTCGGTGTGCCCGGCGAGAAAGAGTTTCTCGGAAGAGGAGTGTCATACTGCGCGGTCTGCGACGGCGCATTTTTCAAAGGCAAGAAGCTTGCAGTGATCGGTGGTGGCGACACAGCCGTGGAAGACAGTGTGTTTCTTACCCGATACGCCTCCGAGGTCTCGATCATTCACAGGCGGGACAAGTTCCGTGCCCAGCGTATCATTCAGGAGAGGGCTCTTTCGCATCCGGTAATAAACGTTCACTGGAACAGCGTAGTAAAGGGTATCGGCGGAGTTGATGCGGTCGATCACCTGGTACTGGAGAATGTCATTACGAGGCAGACTGTGAAGGTGCCGGTCGACGGAGTATTCATCCTCATTGGCCTTGATCCGAATACCAAAATGCTCGACGGTCAGATCAAGTTGGATGAGAACGGCTACATAATCACCGACGAGAATATGCAGACAAATATACCCGGTGTATTCGCGGCGGGCGATGTCCGCAGAAAGATGCTGCGGCAGATCGTCACGGCCTGCGCGGACGGCGCAATAGCGGCCACTGCCGCCGAGAAGTATATAGAGTCCCGGCAGGAAAACAGGAAATAGGTAACGGATAATAGATAGCAGAGCAGATATCGGCCGACCCATATGACAAATATTACACTCCGAAGGGCATTCAAGCTGGCGCTGTCGATCTTAGCGATTGCGACGGCTATCATACTTGTTGCCGCGCTGGCGATACTTTATAGGATCCATATTGCGAACGAGTGGCAGCAGTACGCCTCTGTCCGGATTATGAATGCGCCCCAAAAGGGTGATCGAGTGATGGTGTTCGCTCCCCATTCCGACGATGAGACCCTCGGCTGCGCAGGCATGATTGCAAGGGCGGTTGAGAACGGAGCGAGTGTCCATGTGACGCTTATCACCAACGGCGATGGGTTCAGGTTCGCCGTCGGCAGAGCATATAGGACTCTTAAGGTTACACCACAAAGATGCATTATGTTTGCATACAGGCGGCAAAAAGAGACTCTCAGCGCTCTGTCGATCCTCGGCCTGTCGCCAAGACAGGTTACATTCCTCGGCTACCCGGATAGGGGCATCGCCCAGATGTGGAACAAGTATTGGGACAGGGACACTCTTTATCTCTCTCATGCTACTAACTCCGACCATTCCCCTTATACCGATTCGCTGACCCGGCACGCTCCGTACTGCGGGGAGGCGCTGATGGGCGATATAATACACGTTTTGGAGCGCGACAGACCGACCGACGTCTATCTGCCTCATCCTCTGGACAATCACCCCGACCATTACGCGACCTACTGCTTTGTCGCTGCGGCCATCGAGCAGCTCATCTCAGAGCATCATGGATTTGCGAAGAAGATCAGGATCCACACTTATCTGGTCCATCGAGGTGACTGGCCTGTGCCTAAGGGCTATCACCCCAACGATCCGCTGGCTCCGCCATACGCTCTGGCATCGGGTGATACCCAATGGAAATCACTGCCATTGGGACCGAATATCGCTAAGCTCAAGCGTAAGGCTATCGGCGAATACAAGACCCAGACGGCAGTTGAAAAAAGCTTCATGATGAGTTTTGCCCGTGGCAATGAGATATTCGGCGACATGCCGGATCGTAAAGTGAATAGGGTCGAGCCATGGCAGATGGCTGTTGACGGCAATCCGGATGACTGGCGCGGAATACCTCCGGCGGTTGTGGACCCGGTGGGCGACTATGTAATGGCGGGTCTGAGCAAGGGCGGGGATGTGCGCGCTATATATTTGTGCTCGGATAATGACTATTTATATATGCGTGTCGACTGCGCGAAGAAGCTCTCTAAGCAGGTGACTTATACGATCAACGTCCGCGGGATCAGTGATAAGGACTCGGATGACTGGTATACAGTGTCGATTAAGCCTCCCTACAGATGCACACCAAGCAATACTCGCTGGGCATACAAAGACAACATATTGGAAGTCGCGCTGCCTCTGAGCAAACTGCGTCTTGAAGAAGATATGTTTATCCAGGTCAAGACCACCACTATGAAAATGACAGTGGACCAGACCGGTTGGCACTCAGTAGAGTTTGGGGAAGAGACCAAGTAGGCTTGATTTCGGGTTTTGAGCAAAACGAACTGAGCGTGAAATTTGAATATTTGAGCGTGAGGAGTTCGTTTTGGCTGTTTTTTTACATCAGTAATTCCTTCCCTTTGTTGTGATGCTTCGAGAGCGTATGCTCCGAAGCGGCTGCATAGGACTTCGGGACATTCGTCCGCGAAGCATATGGTGCAGAAATTGTTTCCTCATAATTATAAGACGGCTTCCAGGCCAAAATGTGGTTAACAGACCATGGTATTTCAGTTAAATGTTGTTCACGGGCAGTGAATGGGTGATGGGTGTCAGGTGTTGGGGGATGGAGTTTGGGTGGTTTTGAGCTTGAGGCATGGCTGGAAATGCTGTGAGGACTAGATGGGGAGTCCGGCGGCTTCGGCAGCGGGACAGCAAAAGACTGATAGGCTTGTACTAAATTGACTGCAACCGAAGCAACTAAAACTTGGTAGGCAAGCACTCCACTAGAAGCTACGCCTGTGACTGCCAGACCAGCGCCGATGAGCGGTGACGCTATAGCCAATGGAGCTATCACAGCTCCAATGCCAGCTCCCGTCAATACGGATGATACAGTAATTGCACGGCCCATTGCAACATCAGCAACTGCACTGGTAATTCCCCCTAAGGCAGCCCCAATGCTCATTGTGGTGAGACAACCACCTATCGAGAAATCCTTGCCGTTTGGATCTACACGGTTTATAGGTTCAGATGAGCAGTATGAATAGCCGGCCCGAAACATAGTAGAGTCCCTACTTACAAACCTCCCAGTCTGAGGATCGTACCACCTCGCTCTAAGATAATAGAGCTTGGTGGTGCGGTCGAGCATCTGGCCGGTGAAGAGGAAGTTGTTCCACGTCGCTCCGTCTGCGATTAGCTTACCATAAGGATCATAGACATACTGGGCAACCGGCGTACCGGTGGAATCTGCTATTGTCCGGGTACTGCCCAGGCCGTCGTAGAAGTAGTAATACTCGCCACCCCTACTTACCTTCAGCAGGTCATCACCATACGTATACTTGGTAACGGTCGTGCCATCATCTTCTACAAGCACTACAGGCAGTCCGGCGGAGATATCCACCGTGTACTCAGTAACCGTGGTTCCATCGTCCCGCTTTACCATGTTGCCGAGAGGGTCATAGGTATACAGTTATTCAGTTGTCAATGTTCAGGAAAATCCCGCTGAAAAATTCCGCCTACATCTCATTGTGAGAATTCGTCGATCTCTTTCTTCCTCTTGAGGAAAATTAACATATCTTCCATATTTAGTTCAATAAGACCAACGCAATGATTCTCATCCATCAATTCTGGATAACCCCAGATGGCATGGAGAAAACTTACTCCAAAACCCCTAAAATTGAAATGCCAGTTTGGCGGTAGACGATCATCAACTACTTCAAATAACTCGGCATTATACCAACCAGCATGAGACATTCTTTGTTGCGGATTTCCAGCGATATCAACTAAGTAATCTACTCTACCGCGCCATATAGACATCCCATAAACAGTATATATATATCCTATATCAACAGGGAACTCAGAAGTTATAAGATCGCCAGCATCAAAGGATGTTTGTGACAATGCTCTACCCGTATTTGCAACGCATTTGACTTTCATCTATATATATACCTCTGCCAAATTATCACTTGAACTTGAAATCATCGTATATATTAGTGCCTTTTTGATGCACATAGTGTATAGTAGTGCTTTTGCTGTCAGGTCCTCTATGTACATATTGCATTTTTATCCAGCCATCCTCTTGAGGCCATGTATCATCCGTCATAGGAACTTTTCCTTCTAAGCTTTCTCCCCCTGCTGGGTTCGATAATACCTCCTCCATAGCCAACTGCTCGGACAGGTTCTCAGGGGTGCAACGCCCAGTGCTTCCTTTGCCCGCCAACATCCACGGCTCTTTTCCAGAAGCTGCTAGAGCATTCGAGTATTTTATCGCCGCTCTGGTACCCACTACAGAAGCCAGCATCAATGAGAATGCGGCTATCTTCTGCTTTATTGTACCGCCACGTGCCCAAACCTCATAATTTAAGTACGCTGATGACCCAACTCCTGCAATCCCCAAGCCTACGGCTGCCGGCGCCCAGGCATATGCTAATGGCCCAAGAACAGCCCCGACTGCCGCTCCCTGAATAACCGACGAGAATGTTATTGCTTTTCCTAGTGCGTAATTGGCTACCGCGCTCGAAATACCTCCAAGTGTTGCGCCAATAAACGAAGCTGCGGCCATGCCCCCTATGCTGAAATCGTGCCCAGTCGGGTCTACTCGGTCTATCGGATCGTCACCACAGTAGACGAAACGATGCAGGCTGGCTGGATCACTATCATCTCCAATGAACGTATCCCTGCTCACAAACCTCCCACTCTGCGGGTCATACCACCTTGCTCTGAGGTAATAGAGGCCGGTGGTGCGGTCGAGCATTTGGCCGGTGAAGAGGTAGTTGTTCCACGTCGCTCCGTCTGCAATTAGCTCACCGTATGCGTCATACACATACTGAGTGGCAGCTACGCCGGAAGCATCAGTGATCGTCCGGGTACTACCCAGGCCATCGTAGAAGTAGTAATACTCGCCACTGCGGCTTACCTTTAGCAGATCATCGCCGTAGGCGTACTTCAACGTATTTGTGCCGTCGTCTTCTATCAGCACAACAGGCAGACCAGCGGCGATATCTACCGTATACTCAGTTACCGTGGTTCCATCAGACCGTTTTACGAGGTTGCCGAGAGGGTCGTAGGTAAAATCACGTTATTCAGTTGTCAATGTACGCATTCTTTATTTCATTTGGATAAGCAACCGCTCGTTTCACAGCTCATCTGGAGACATATTCTCGTACAGATAATCCAAGAAACTGTCATGGTATGTTGTTTCCCTTTCAGGATTCAAATCTTCATTAGTATCTGAATCAATTAAGGCAATTGGGAATGCATCAAAGTTCAGATTCACTCCATCCAAGATGCAAAAGAAACTGTGAAACAGTCCCATACATTCACTTACAACGACCCTCTGCAGTGCCAACAAATCCTCTTTCGAAGTTAACTTTTGTTGCATGTACTCATAATATTTAGCTACATTACCAGGTGGTATTATAGAATCACCGCTGATACGCCTTGAAACCGTAGTGCCTGTCGAGCGAAGTAAAAGCAGCAACTCCTCATAAAGCCGTTTTCTTTTTTCTTCTATATTCATTATTTTTAGCTCCCTCTCTAATTACTCAATCGGCAAGAAGAGATGTCCATATTTTGCATCGATTTCCTGCATCTTGAGTATTATATCGCGCGGTGAAGGCACTACATCGCCTAAACTCCTTTTCCACGCATTCCATTCCTTTGAGATTATATAATGGTTCTCCCTGAGTATAGGCCTGAGATTACCTAGCACATCAACAACATTTGAGCCCATAACTTTCCGCCATTCTTGGGGTATTACATGATGTAATTCAACTACTTGCTCCCCAACTGTCTTCGGGACTTTCGGAAACCAATCCTCAAAAACTTTCCACCAGCCAGATGAATACTTAGGTATTTTAATAAGCGATCGCAGTAGCCCCTCACTTACCTCTTCCGTTACTTCTTTTCCAATGACCCTCACTCCTTGCCCGAGAGCCACTCCAGGAACTAGGCTCATTCCAGGTGGAAGAGCATCGCCCAGTACCATCTCGCCAACAAAGCCTGATACGTTGATTATGGTGAAAGCGTTTGCATACAAGAATGTCATCATTCCCGTAGACGTAATTACCTCGCCGAGGGAATCACGCCCTGTGGGATCGATCAGATCCACGGGGCTACTTGCGCAGTACGAGTATCTGTGCAAGCTCAAGGGCTTTAGTTTGGTGCCCTCAAACGTATCCCTACTCACAAACCTCCCCGTCTGCGGATCGTACCACCTTGCTCTGAGGTAATAGAGGCCGGTGGTGCGGTCGAGCATCTGGCCGGTGAAGAGGAAACTGTTCCAGGTAGCACCGTCTACAGATTCAGTAGATAGCTTACCGTAAGGATCATACACATACTGAGCGACCGGCGTACCGGTGGAGTCTGTTATTGTCCGGGTACTGCCCAGGCCATCATAGAAATAGTAATACTCGCCACTTCGGCTTACCTTTAGCAGGTCATCACCGTAGGTGTACTTGGTAACGGTCGTGCCGTCATCTTCTATAAGCACAACAGGCAAACCGGCGGCGATGTCCACTGTGTAAGCGATTGTGCTCGTGCCTTGGGTCCTCTTCACCAGGTTGCCCATCGGATCGTAGATATACTCGACAGTCCACTGAACCGCACCATAACTCTGCACCTTAATCAGGCGGTTTTCATATGCTGCGGGAACGACACTTTTTATCCACCTGAGAATTCCAGCAAGACCTTAGTTCCCGCAGCACGTAGTTCTATTCTTTCTTCATCCCAAGAACATCAGCAGCCTTCATAAACGAAGTCAGCAAATCGATCGGCACAGGGAAGACAATTGTGGAGTTGTGCTCAGCGCCCACTTCTGTAAGGGTCTGTAAGAATCTAAGCTGCAGAGCCTGGGGGTTCTGGCTGATGATCGCCGCGGCGTCAGCAAGCTTTTGAGCAGCCTGGAACTCACCCTCGGCGTTGATGACTTTGGCGCGGCGCTCGCGCTCGGTCTCGGCCTGGTTCGCCATTGCGCGCTTCATGCTCTCCGGCAGGCTGACGTCTCTGACCTGCACACCGGTCACTTTGATTCCCCACGGCTCGGTAGCTTCGTCGATTATGGTCTGCAAATGCATGTTGATCTTCTCACGCTCTGAGAGGAGTTCGTCGAGTTCGGCCTGGCCTATCACAGAGCGAAGAGTCGTCTGAGCCTGAAGCGAGGTCGCCCTGATCCAGTTCTCGACCTTGGTGATCGCGTTCTCGGCGTTAACCACCTGGAAGAAGACGACTGCATCGACCATTACCGAAACGTTGTCGCGTGTGATGATCTCCTGCTTGGGCACGTCCATGGTGATAACGCGGGTGTCGATCACTATCATCTTGTCGATAACCGGCCAGACGAACCTGATACCAGGCAGTTTGACATGATCGAAGCGCCCAAAACGCAGCAGCACGCCCCTGTCCCACTCGCGGATTATGCGGATCGAACTGATCAGCACGATTGCCAAGAAGAAGATAATTACACCCAGAAAAGCGGTCAAAGCTTCCATTTGTTTCCTCCAATATTAGTCTTCGTGCTTGCGCACGGTAAGTCTGAGACCTGTCATAGATACGACGTCTACACGCTCGCCCTTTGATATTGCGCCGTATTCGCTGTTGGCGGTCCAAAGCGAGCCGTCCACGAATATTTCGCCTGTCGGGTTCAGGTCCGTTCTTGCTTCCCCGATATGCCCGACAACACCTTCCCTGCCCGATACGTAAGGTCGCCTCATCGCCCTTATACCCAGGCTGATTACAAAGAAGAAAAACGCGCCCGTAACGAGCGTGACGGCGATAAGCACCCACAATGAGACCATAAACCCCTCCGATGACCGAAACAGCATCATAAGACCAAGGAACAGGCTAAACACTCCGCCTGCAGATAACACTCCGTGCGTAGGCGCGAATAAATCGATCATAAAGAGCACTATTGCCAGCACGATGAATGCGAAGCCCGCAGTGTTTACAGGCACCACAGAGTATGAGTAGAGCAGCATCAGCGCTGCAATCGAGCCGAGCACACCGGGGAATATCGAGCCGGGGTTGGCAAGTTCGTAAATGATGCCGTACATCGCGATCATAGTCAAAAACAGCGTGACATATGGATTGCTTAAGAAGTGCAGGAATGAGTCCATCATTCCCATCGGCATCTCTTTGAGCGGAGCATCGGCTGTGCGAAGAGTGATAGTCGCGCCGTCCGTCTTTACTTTGCGGCCGTCTATCTTTTCCATAAGCTGCGAAGTGTCGTCCGCAATATAATCGATCACGTTCTTTTTGAGCGCGGCGGATGCTGTCAGTGTAGCCGCTTCACGCACCGCCGAGGCTGCCCAATCGGCGTTGCGGCCCCGTTTCTCGGCAATGGAGCGGGCGTACTCGGACGTATAGTTGACCTGTTTTCTTTTGAGTGTCTCGTCCGTCTTTTCCGATTCGCCGCTCGGGCTGATATTGACCGGCGTTGCCGCTCCTATGCTGCTGCCGGGTGACATAGCCGCCACATCGGCTGCCATAGTGATGAGCGCTCCAGCCGATGCAGCCCACGCACCGCTCGGCGATACATACACAATGACAGGTATCTTAGCCGCAAAGAAAGACTTCACGATCTTTTGCATGGACGAGATAAGCCCGCCGGGTGTGTCCATCACAATAAGCACTGCCTGCGCGCGGCTGGACTGTGCGTTATCGATGCCGTCGCTGATGTAGTCCGCTATGGCCGGGTCGATCTGGCCGTCTATATGCAGGACGTAGACTGGCGCGACTTTCGCCGCATGCGCGGCAAAAGGCAGTAGAAACAGCAATATCGTTATCAGTATGATAGAGCGCTTCATAATAGGTAGATTCTATATGTAAAGCTACAAGTCCTTTATCTCCAAACAAAAAGCGACCAAATCAGGATGTTTTTAAGGTTCATACGTGTAAAACAATCACATTGCTTTGTAGATAAAGAGCATCGCTATTGCATCTAACCTAATGACAAACGGTTAAGGAGGCTGCATTTGCCGGTTTCGGAGAGAGATCTGACGGCCAGAGCACAGAATGGGGATGTCGCTGCTTTTGATGAACTGGTTTCTCGTCATCAGGATCGGGTTTTCACACTTGCGTATCATATCCTAGGCGATGCGGAAGATGCGGCAGATGTTCAGCAGGATGCGTTTCTGCTTGCATGGAAAAACCTTCGCAGCTTTCGTGGGCAGGCGTCATTCGGAACCTGGCTGCACAAAATTACCGTCAACTGCTGCATGAGCGTCAAGCGAAAGAAGACGGCTTATGTTTACCACGAAGAGTTGGACGAAGACGAACCGATTTGCAGCGGACAAACTGCAACTGTTTGTCAGGACACGTTGATCAACGCCATTACAGTGAGGCAGCTATTGGCAGATTTGCCAGAGCGGGCCAGGATCGCACTGCTGCTGCGGGAAGTCGACGGTATGTCGATAGATGAGATCGCAGATGTGATGGGGGCTTCCTATAGGGCTGTGGTTCAGCAGCTCTGGAGGGCCAGAAAGTTGTTTCGTGAGAGGTTCCGGCAGTATTTTACGGAGGACACAAAATGAGACTGGACTGTGCGCATGTTGAAGAAGCGATCTGGAATACGGCCCGCGGCGAGCATGAGTTGACTACAGATGAATTTCACCACATCGAGCGCTGCCACTCATGTAAGCAGGCAATGGCGGATGCCAAGGCGGGTCTGGCAGCGCTTGGCATCTTGAAGCCGTGTCCTCCCGCACCTGATTGCAGGGATTGGATCATGTCGCGGATAAACCCGGTCAGGCCGATCAAATCTCGGATGCGATTTGCATGGGCGGCTGTCCCGGTGTGCGCCGTGGTTATATTGGCGGCACTCTTCTTCTCCATCAATAATCGGCGGGTTGAAATCGCCAAACCTGTGGCAAGTATAGCGAGTAGACAGCGTAAAGCACCCAGCGCGGATCGCTCGGCTCATGTCAGGGTTGCACAAAAGCCTGCGCAAGTGCGCCAAGCCAATGTGGCCGCTGTGCAGAGTCGAATAACTCCACAAAAGGCGCCGCACAAGCATAGACACGTATCTATCGCGTTGCGAAATACGCTTAGCCACAAGCCAATTATTGCCAAGGTGTCTAAAGCGCGGACAAAATTAGGTGTTGCTAAACAGGTTGCCTCCGCGCCTCCGAAACCGTCTGAATCTAGTTCGGCAGTCAAAGCCGTTTCTTTAACCTGGTCGCCTGGCTTCGGCAATGGTGAAGTCTCATATCAATACACCGAGGAAGACAAAGCAACCGGAGAAGTGATAATCAGGCACACAACAATCAGAGACAACTCGATAGACGTCAGGGTAGAGTCAACCAAAGCTCCACAAAAACCGACAAGTAAGATGCTCGACCAGAGTAAAGCTACTGATAGCGGCATGGCGTGAAATCGCCGATAAATTCGAAAACAGGAGACCAAATCGATGAGAAAACTTACCTTGTGTTGCTTGGTTATTGTTACAGCTATGCTGCTGTGTTGCGGCGCTCAAGCTCAGGACCAATGGAGCATAGACGCAGGCCCGCTGCAAGTGAACATATATATGTCCGAGACAGCCAATCTTTATCTGGTGATCGATCAAATGTCTCTGCTGGAAAATGCGAGCTATATTGATTATTTTGAGAAGCTCCCCGGCGGGCTGAGCAAAGAAGATAAAGAGCTTCTTTCCCAGCATGCTGCAATCAGCAAAGAGAAAGAATGGCGGCTGCATTTTTATTACACTCCGCTTGATCTGGAATCGGCCATCAGTAAGGCCGTAAAAGATAATGTGCTCACTGAGCAGGAGGCTCAAACGGAACGTGTGGTCTTCAATCACTTCAAGAGCCGTGTCGATGGGCTGCTTGCAGAACTCAAACCCTCGATGGTCGAAATGGCCGGCGAGCTCGAGAGCAAAAAGCAGGACCTTACTGATTTTGCGACCCAGTTCTCACGATTTACAGGATGCGACAAGCTGACTGTGCCTGTCTACCTGGCCGCCGTCAAGTCCGGTGAGCATTCACATTGGAGCAATGCTTCCAACGGCACAATTGCGATATGGGCTGGCAGCCTGACTGATTTATATGACAGCCTTTCCTGGGACATATGCGGCGTCTATCTGGCGACAAAGCGGGACGTTTTGGATGCGACAGTGCATTCTGTGAATGGGCTTGATAGCTGGGTGCTTTCTCAGGCCATAAGTTATGCATATAGCCCAAGTATGTTGGGTGACGATGGCCTAGCTAGACTGGAAAGAATTGCTTCGCAGAATGTCAAGCGAGGCGCAAATTTAAGTGAATCATACACGGCAGCCACTCTGCTTGGTCTGGCACTTCAGCCGATACTAAAGCAGGCTCTGGATGATCAGAATCAAACGCTTGAGACATTTTTGCCGAAAGCAGCCGACACATGGCGCTCACTTCAGGCTTTGAGCAAGGCCATGAACGCCAATCAAAATGGTCACGATTATCGCACAGATCCAAGGCATTCCATTCTGTCTTTCGGTAATGTCGGTTGGGATGCAGTCCAGACTCTTGCAAAAAACTATGGCTACAACCTTTTTGGGCGCGACAATTCACTTGGTTCATATAAAGAGTTGTTCGGTAAAATAGCCAAGCCCGGAGACACGGTCATTCTGCTCCTTTCGCTCGATGATCCGCAGCGTGTCCCTGATGAGTATAGCGATCTGATGCCCATTCCCTGGCCGGACATCGAAACCAAGCTGAAACAAGGGCAGACAGTATTAAAGTGGGGTAAAGCCCGTGATATGAACGTGCTGCTGATTGCTGCGCCGACTAAGATGGATGCGCGCAGTGAGCTTCAAAAATTGGCTGAGAAGCCGGATGCTCTCAAGAATCCATAGGTATCTCTGGTAATACCAACCAAATTGCTATAATGCGGTCTATATACCGGCCCGGCTTTTCTGGCGCGAAATGTGTCTGAAAAAGTCGGGCTACTTTCTTTACTTTACCCAATAAACTTGATAGAATGAGTACCCGTGATACACTTAACAAACACGGAACGATTGACCTATGTTTTCGACCTCGACGGGGTGATCTACCGCGGTATGGAGCCGCAGCCCCATGCGAACGAAGTCCTGGCAGAACTCAAACGCCGGGGACACATCGTCCGCTTTTTCACCAACAACGCCACTAAAACCAGGCTCTCTTACGTCTGCAAGCTCGAGAAAATGGGTGTTCCCGCAACAATAGATGAGATTATGACCTCGTCGTATGCCACAGCGCTCTACTTTGTCGAAAAGAAAGCAGTCGGCAAAACTGTATACCGGATCGGCGAGAAGGGAATGGCCGAAGAGTTTGAAGCAGTGGGGATGCACGTGATATACGATCAGGACGAGCCTGATGCCCCAATCGATTTTGTGACAGTGGGCCTGGATAGAGAGTTTAACTATCGCAAACTCGTACGTGCCCAGCATGCGATCCTGGACGGCGCTCAGTTTATTGCCACCAACGAAGACGCGACATTTCCGATAGAGTCCGGCGCGCTGCTGCCTGGAGCCGGTGCTATTGTTGCGTCGGTTCGCACGGCTACATCTGTGAAGCCGTTTGTGGTAGGCAAACCGGAGACCTATGCTTACAATAAAGTGTTGGAGCTTGTCGGGTGTCCGGCTGAGCGTTCGGTGATGGTCGGCGACAGGCTGGATACGGATATAGTCGGCGGCAACCGCGCAGGCGCGCGCAGCGTGCTGGTGCTTACTGGGGTGACCTCGCGTGAGCAGGCAATGCATGCAAACGGCGAGGCGAAGCCGGACCAGATTATAGAGACACTTGAGGGACTGCTTTGATACCGATTGCGCTCACAATAGCGGCTTCGGACTCGTCGAGCGGAGCCGGAATACAGGCCGACCTGGCTGCTTTTCGCGATATGGACGTCTACGGGCTGTGCGCTGTGACGAACGTGACCGTGCAGGACTCGCACGGGGTGCATAAAGTAAATAAGGTCCCGCCGATGGTCGTGACTGCGCAGATCGACGCGGCTATGCGCGATTATAATGTCGGCGCATGTAAGATCGGGATGCTCTACTCGCCGAGGATAGTCGATGTTGTGGCAGAGCGAATAGCCAGGCGCGAGATACCCAATGTGGTGCTCGACCCTGTGATGAATGCAAAGCGCGGCGAGGTGCTGCTTACCGGCCCTGCGATCAAGCGCATGAAACGCCGGTTGGTTCCAAAAGTGACTCTGATCACGCCCAATGCTGACGAAGCTGAAAAGCTGACGGGAATTGCTGTGAAGAATGTCGCATCAGCAAAGGATGCGGCGAAAGCATTGGTTGAAATGGGTGCGCGGCATGCGCTGGTGAAGGGCGGTCACATCGAGGGCGAACCGGTGGATGTCCTTTTTGATGGACAGGACTTTCATGAGTTTGCCGGCAGGCGGTTTGAGAAGAATATGCACGGCACAGGCTGCGTGCTGAGCGCGGCGATAGCGGCAAGGCTGGCACATGGAGACGATGTTTATTCTGCTGTCGAGGCTGCAAAGGACTATGTGTCTAGAGCGATAGAGCGCTCGGTCAGGCTTGGCAAAGGCAATTTAGACTACTTTTTCAAATAACCACCAAATATAAAATCTAAAATCTACAATACTAAATCAGTTGGGGGGTAATATGGGCACAAAATTCATATTCGTAACCGGAGGTGTGGTGTCGTCCGTGGGCAAGGGAATTACCACGGCGTGCCTGGGCAGGCTGCTGAAGAACCGCGGGTTTAAGATCACGGTTCAAAAGCTCGACCCTTATATCAACGTGGACGCGGGCACTATGAACCCGTTCCAGCACGGCGAGGTCTTCGTCACGGACGATGGAGCGGAGACAGACCTCGACCTCGGCCATTATGAGAGATTTGTCGATGAGAACCTCTCGCAGCTCTCGAACGTGACTACAGGCCGGATATACGACACGGTTATCCGCAAGGAAAGACGCGGCGACTATCTCGGCGGCACGGTCCAGGTGATCCCGCACATCACCGATGAGATCAAAAACCGCATCAAGACAAACGCGGCGCAGACCGGCGCGGATATCTCTATAGTGGAGATCGGCGGCACGGTCGGCGACATCGAGGGTACGCCTTTCCTGGAAGCTATAAGACAGTTCCGCAAAGACGTCGGACCGGAGAATGTGATGTATGTTCATGTCACTCTGATCCCCTCGGTCGGACCGTGGAACGAACTCAAGACCAAGCCCACCCAACACTCTGTCGCCAAGCTCCGCGAGGTCGGTATTCAGCCGGATGTGCTCATCTGCCGGACAAAGAAGAACATCAGTAAGGAGATGCGCGATAAAATTTCGCTCTTCTGCGATGTGGATAAGAATGCCGTGATAGAGTCCAAGGACGCCGATACTATCTACGAAATCCCCCTGCAGTACGAAAACGTCGGCCTTTCGGATCTGGTCATGAAGAAGTTCGGTCTCAAGAACGGCAAGGGTGACCTGAGCGAGTGGAAGAAGATTGTCGATATTATCAAGAAACCCAAGCACAAGGCCGTAGTCGCCATTGTCGGCAAGTATGTCGATAACGGCGATGCGTATATCAGCCTTGGTGAAGCTGTCCGCCATGGCGGAATCGCAAATGATACCGGTGCGCAGATTAGGTGGATCGACTCGGAATATCTCGAGCAGGGCGAGGAGCGCCTGATGGAGAAGCTGGGTGATGCTGACGCGATAATTGTGGCAGGCGGTTTCGGCGCGAGGGGCGTCGAGGGCAAAGTGGCCGCAATCAAATATGCGCGTGAGAACGGCGTGCCATTTTTAGGCATCTGCTTCGGGCTGCACTGGGCAGTGGTCGAGTTTGCCAGAAACGTCTGCAAGATCAAGAAAGCCAATACTGAAGAGGTCGACCCGACTACTCCCGATCCTGTGATCCATCTGCTGCCGGAGCAGGAAGGAGTCGAGGACAAGGGCGCCACAATGCGGCTTGGGGTCTATCCATGCTGCGTGCAGGACGGCACTTTGGCTTCTAGGCTCTATGGGACCGATCTTGTCTATGAGAGACATCGCCATCGATTTGAAGTCAACAACGCCTATCGTGTAAAGCTGGAGCGCGGCGGGCTTGTCTGCTCGGGTGTCTCGCCTGATTACAGACTGGTGGAGATAGTCGAGTATAAGAAGCATCCGTTCTTCATCGCGACGCAGTTCCATCCAGAGTTCAAGTCCCGCCCGAACCGTGCTCATCCATTATTTGCAGGTCTGCTCAAGGCTGCGCTTGATTATCAGGTATCGAAGGCATCTGCAGCGAAGTAAGGGGATTTTTATCGCGAAAGTTCTTATGTCTCCAGGTATCTTACCTGGAGACATAACCGAGGTGGAAATCTCCCTCCAGGTAGGGATACCTGGAGGGATTTATTGTTAGTTCCGGCGGGTTAGGAATATACGTGGGTAATACATTATCAACCGTGGCATCGATCTTCATTCTGCTCCTGGTCGGCTACGGCGCAAAGAAAATAGGTGTCTTGAGCCAAAAGGACGCTCCGTTCATCACCTCTCTGGTGATCAACTTTACTATGCCTGCGTTCGTAATTCTTGCGATCCACGGCAAACCGCTGAATGTGGATATGATGAAAGCCCCGTTTTTGTTCTTTGCAGCAGAGATGGCAATAATGGGGCTGGCGTATTTGATAGCCCGCACTCTTAAGCTGGACCGCCGGACCACCGGTGGGCTTTTGCTTGCATCCGCATTCGGCAATACGGGGTTCCTGGGATATCCGGTAATCAGCGCTGCTTTTGCAGGCAATGACCACGCCATGCCTTCTGCGGTTTTGATGGACGCGTTCGGTATGATGTTCATCTTGAGCACGATAGGTGTCGTGGTGGCTGAGAGCTTTACGGGTTCGGAATTTGAGTGGCAGAGTCTATTGGGCTTTCTGAAGACGCCTCTCTTTCCTTCTACAGTGCTTGCGCTTATTCTTCGCACTGTTCATATACCGGATATGATTGTCTCCACGCTGCAATACTTGTCTGCCGCAACTGTCCCGCTTGTGATGATCGCAGTGGGGCTGAGTCTTTCGACAGGTTCCATGAAACAGTTTCCGGTCGCACTCGGCGCATCTGTCATGCTCAAACTCGCGATCCTACCGGTGCTTGTTATACTTGTGATGCATCTTGCGGGAATCCATGGGACGATATATAGAGTGGGGGCGACTCTTGGGGCCATGCCCACGGCAGTGATCTCCGGTGTAATCGCGTCGAGGTACGGCGCGAATGGAGCTTTTGTGGCTGCAGCAATAGCTTTGAGCACGCTGATCGGCGTGGTGTCGATCCCGGTCGTGTTAATGATAGCGCATTGATACTGGTCACCCATATCGAAACATGTTAGTATAGTTCTAGCAGAGCACTTTTTTGACTTCGTGTCTCCGCTCTCAGCTATTATCGAGGGATTTTGTTATGAAAGTATTCGTCACCGGCGGTTCAGGTTTTCTTGGGATTAACTTAATCAGATATCTGTTAAGGCATGGCTCCGAGGTCGTATCTTATGATATAGCTCCATTTGATTACCCCGAGGCGGACCAAATTACGTGGATACTCGGCGATATACGCAATCGCAACATGCTTGAGCCATCGATGCGGGGCTGCACACATGTTGTCCACTGCGCAGCCGCTCTGCCTCTATACAGCAAGGAAGATATATACTCAACCGATATCGACGGCACCAAAAGTGTTATGGAGATGGCTGTCACGCTCGGCCTTGAGCGGTCCGTCCAAATATCCTCTACGGCAGTATACGGCGTCCCGGACCACCATCCGATATATGAGACCGACAAACTCATCGGTGTTGGAGACTACGGTCAGGCCAAGATAGAGGCCGAAGCGGTGTGCGGTAATTATCGTTCCAAAGGAATGTGCGTGTCGATATTACGCCCCAAGTCGTTTATCGGTCCGGAGCGCCTGGGTGTATTTGCGCTGCTGTATGACTGGGCAAAAGATGGCAGGGGCTTTCCTCTTCTCGGTGACGGCAAGAACAGATATCAACTCCTGGATGTAGAGGACCTCTGCGATGCAATCTGGGCAGCCCTTACTCTGCCATGCGAGCAGGTAAATGATGTCTTCAACATCGGAGCGGCTGAGTTTGCGACGATGAAAGAGGACTTTCAGGCCGTGCTGGACTGTGCCGGTTTCGGCAAAAGGATCAAGTGTTTGCCGGCGGGCCCGGCGGTGGCAATCCTTAAGCTGCTGGAGAAGCTCAAGCTCTCTCCATTATATAAGTGGGTCTATGACACGGCCTCGACCGATTCTTTCGTCTCCATAGAAAAGGCGCAAAAAGTGCTCGGGTTCTCGCCCAAGTATTCCAATAAAGACGCTCTTATCCGCAACTACAAGTGGTATTTGGATAACTTGAGCAGCTTCGAACACACAAGCGGTATATCGCACCGCGTGCCATGGAGCCAGGGAATCCTTAAAATAGCGAAGATGTTTTTCTAGCATTGCGCTACCCTCACCGCCCGGAGAGGTAGAGGTCAGTCGGCGAAGGACGACTTTGTGCTCATATGATGGGTAAGGATCTCCGAATCCGGCTATTGCAGCAAAGGTTGTGGGGTTCGGAGACCCTGATTTGGCACTAAGGTGACGATTCGGAGATCGTCACCTATCAGAGTCGCCCTCCGGGTCCACAACCTTTTGTAACTCGTGCGTTAGCCCTGCAGTAGCAGGCCGCTGCTATTTCATTTCTCAATGAGCGATGCTATAATTAGGCAAATGAAGTCAAGCTAGCTCAAGGAGAAATGGTTTGCAACTCACGAAAAAAGATATTGAGAGTGTCGCTTATCTCTCCCGGTTGGAGCTTTCGGAAGAAGAAAAGGACAAGCTCACAGGGCATATAAACCGCCTGTTGGACAACTTCCAGACACTGCAGGAAATAAACACCGATGATGTCGAACCCACCTCGCATGTCATTCCAGTCTCAAATGTTTTCCGAAAGGATGAGGTAAAGCCCTCGCTTCCGGTGCAGGACGTGGTATCGAACGGACCAAAAGTGGCGGAGAACTGCTTTGTGGTGCCGAGAGTGGTGGAGACATAACTATGGCGGATAAACTTTACGAACTGACTGCGCACGAGATTGCCGGCCTGATCGCGAGCAAACAGATCAGCGCCGTTGAGGCAGCCGAGAGCTGTATTGAGAGAATAAACAGTGTAGAAGACCGGGTGAAGTCATACGTCACCACAACTGCCGAGCTTACTCTTGAGCAGGCCAGAGCAGTTGATGATGCGATTTCTCGCGGTGATAAGCTTGGTCCGCTGGCAGGCGTCCCCGGCGCGATTAAAGACAACATGAGCACTCGTGGAATCCTCACGACTTGCTCTTCAAAGATTTTATATAACTACAAGCCGGTCTACAACGCCACCGTGGTGGATCGCCTGGCCCAAGCAGGCGTCACTACACTGGGCAAGACCAACCTCGATGAGTTCGCAATGGGTTCTTCGACCGAGAACTCGGGCTTTTTTGTAACCCATAACCCATGGGATTTGAACAGGGTTCCCGGCGGCTCCAGTGGAGGGTCTGCTGCGGCTGTCGCGGCTGACGAATGCGCCTTCGCTCTCGGCTCGGATACCGGCGGCTCTATCAGGCAGCCCGCATCGTTCTGCGGAGTGGTAGGTATGAAGCCGACATATGGCCGCGTCTCACGATACGGGTTGGTCGCTTTCGCGTCCTCACTGGACCAGATCGGCCCGCTCACCAAGGATGTGACGGACTGTGCCCTGGTGCTGAACGCGATATCTGGCAAGGATGTCTGTGACTCCACCTCGCTCGACGTGGAGACTCCCGATTTCACCAAGTCGCTTGTGGAGGATGTCAAGGGTCTCAAAATAGGCGTTCCTAAGGAATTCTTTGGTAAAGGGACAGACCCCGATGTCGAGAAGGCGATTCGCGATGCTGTTGAGTTGCTAGACGGCCTTGGAGCAGAGCACAAAGAGGCCAGTATGCCCAGCGTGGCATATGGCCTGCCGGTCTACTATATAATTGCTCCCGCCGAGTGTTCATCCAACCTCGCCAGGTTCGACGGCGTGCGCTACGGCCTGAGAAGCAAGAAATCCAAAGACACCATCTCATTGTTCCAGCAGACCCGCGAAGAGGGTTTTGGCCCCGAGGTCAAGCAGAGAATAATGATCGGGACTTATGCCCTATCGGCAGGATATTACGATGCGTATTATCTGAAAGCGCAAAAGGTGCGCACGCTGTTGAGGCAGGATTTCGAGAAGGCCTTTGAGGAGTTCGATGTGCTGATCACACCTACGTCGCCTCAAGTCGCATTCGGGATAGGTGAACTGGCAGATGATCCGTTTGCTATGAAACTTGCTGATGTATGCACTATACCGGTGAACCTCGCGGGCATTCCCGCAATCTCAATACCATGCGGCTTTAAGGATGGAATGCCGATCGGTATGCAGATAATGGGTAAGGGTTTGGACGAAGAGACGCTTCTGCGCGTTGCGTATACATTCGAGTGTAATACGGATTATCATCGAAAGAAACCTTTGATTTGACAGTATATATCGCATAATAATATATTTGTGTATATTGCCGTGCGTAGTACCTGCAGTTGGCGGCAAAAGCAGGAGGCAAGCAGGCATGGAAGCCGCTGACATGAAACGACGCACGAAGTTATTTGCCCTGGGTGTCATCAAGACTGTTCAGGGTCTACCGCGCACTGCGGAGATGGGCGTTATCAGTAAACAGTTGATACGCTGTGGGACATCTGTAGGCGCGAACTATCGCAGCGCGTGTCTTGCGAGGTCGAAGGCGGATTTCGCGGCCAAGCTGGGCGTGGTAGCCGAAGAGGCTGATGAATCCTTGTATTGGATGGAGTTGTTGATCGAGGGTGGGGTATGCAGGCACGAGAACCTGCACTTTCTGATGCAGGAGGCGAGAGAGCTTACCTCAATAATGATTGCATCGATCAAAACAGCTCGCGCCACTCAGCCCAAATACTAAATATCAAGTCTTCATTTGCATGAGGTAACATGGAGTCTATCCATCAGTTTCGCCAACTCTACCGCGTTATGGGGCAGGTGGCAATTGTTGTTGCGATCTTTAATGTTGCAGTAACTCTATTTGGCCTTGCTGTGTTTTTTGCTGCAATCAGAAATGGCATGGCGCTACCTGGCTTGATATTATGGGTGATGGTGCTATGGGCTTGCTTATGTATTGCTATGATCATAGTATGCAGGCGTATCAGAAGTTATCGTGTAATGCTTTCGGATGACTGCATAATTGCAGGTAATACAGCAGTTGCCTGGAATCAGATACAGGACGTAGTTCATCATCCTTCTAAGCTTTGGCACATTGAGTTTCGTATTGTCACTAAAGGCGGCAAGAAGCTAGATATTCACCCATGGATAGAAAACGTTGAGCAGATTGAGAGTTTTGTCCAAAGCAAATTAAGCGGAAATGAAGGCGGGGCGTCGAGTGGGGGGAGTTTCCAACACCTATCACCCAGCACCTAACACCAGTGGGGTTTTTTATGGTTGAATACGAACCAGTCATAGGTATGGAGGTTCATATCGAACTCCAGACCAAAACAAAAATGTTCTGCGGATGCAAGGTAGAGTTTGGTGGTGACCCGAACACCCGCTGCTGCCCGGTCTGCCTGGGTCTACCGGGAAGCCTGCCGGTAGTCAATGAGCGCGCCATAGAGTTTATGGCCAAGGCAGCGCTGGCTCTGAACTGCGCCATCGCTCCTCAGTGCATATTCCATCGGAAGAACTATTACTACCCTGATATGCCCAAGAACTATCAGGTCTCGCAGTATGATAACCCGCTTGGCTCTAGTGGATATGTGGAGATATTCGCGGGCGGCAAACATAAGAAGATTGCTATCAGGCGAGTCCATATGGAAGAGGACGCGGGTAAGCTGTTGCATGTCGAGGGCGGCAAGACCCTGGTAGACTACAATCGCGCGGGCACTCCTTTAATGGAGATAGTCACCATGAACCCGCCTCCGCCCGGCTATGACCAGATCGAGTCTGCTGAAGAGGCCAGGGAATACCTGCAGCGGCTGCGCCAGATTGTGCTCTATCTTGGAGTCTCAGACGTCAAGATGGAGGAGGGGAGCATGCGCTGCGAGCCCAATATCTCCATCAAGCCCAAGGGCCAGGTCGAGTTCGGCACCAAGACAGAGATCAAAAACCTCAACTCATTCCGCGCGGTCTATATGGGTGTCGATTACGAGCTTAAACGGCAGGAGAAGGTACTGCGCCATGGTGACAAAGTGATTCAGGAAACCCGCCGATGGGACGATTCGCGCGGTGTTACCGCCACGATGCGCACCAAAGAGGTCGAGCAGGAGTATCGCTACTTCCCTGAACCCGACCTTGTCCCAATGATCTTCGGCGATGAGTGGGTCGAAAAACTGCGCTCCGAGCTGCCTGAGCTGCCTCTTGCCAAGGTTGAGCGGTTTGAAAAACAATACGGCCTTTCCGAATCGGACGCAGAGGTATTGGTCGAATCGCCCGAGCTGGCCAGTTTCTATGACGACTGCGCCAAGTGCTCGAAAGATCCGAAGGCCGTCGCGAACTGGGTCACAGGCGAGTTCCTTCGCCTTGTTAACGCAACCGGCATATCCATTGCCGACACGAAGCTGACGCCAGGGCACATCTGCGGCATGCTCGATCTAATTGACACGGGCACGATCAATCGCAACATTGCGAAGACTGTCTTTGAGGATATGTTTAACACAGGCAAGCAGGCAGTCGAGATAGTAAAAGAGAAGGCCCTGGAGCAGGTTACCGACACAGGCGCTATCGAAGCCGCGATAGATAAGGTCATTGCTGCTCACCCCAAGGAAGTCGAGCGCTTCAAGGGCGGCGAGGAGAAGCTTATCGGATTCTTCGTCGGCCAGGTAATGCGAGAGTCTAAAGGAAAAGCCAATCCGGGCGTTGTAAACAAGATATTGAAGGATAAGCTGCAGTCCTAGTGGAAAGTGGAGAGTGGAGAGCTGAGAGAGTCCGGATTCCCGCTTGGTACCAAAGATTATCAAAAGCTATAGCAAGCTAAGGTAGTAAAGATATACAGACAGGAAATCTGCGTCACCCTAATAACAGAGGTGGACTGACGACCGCCGACCGCCGACGGATTTCAACTTTTTGACTTTTTGACTTTCAAACTTTTTGACTGAGAGAACATATGAGATTCGGATGCTGTGCGAGCCTGGATGATATCCAGACCGTTCAGGATGCAGGATATGATTATATAGAGCTGCCGGTAAGCTTAGTCAAGGCGGAGTCACCCGATTCCGAGTTTGAGGAAACGCTTGAGCTCGTGCGGTCATATGAGATCGTTCCGGAGGTTTGGAACTCGCTGCTTCCGCCGGACATAAAAATCACCGGCCCGGAAGTGGACATATATCGTATCGAGCGATACATGCGCACGGCATTTCAGCGGGCCGAAGAACTTGGCGGCGAGGTTGTTGTCTTCAACAGCCCGGAGGCAAGAAATGTGCCCGAAGGCTTCTCATTTGAGGATGCGGCAGAGCAGATAATTGAATTCGTTACCCTTGCCGGGCGAATCGCCGGGACCCATGGAATCACGATTGCAATTCAACCGATAAACAGCGGTGAGTGCAATATAGTCAACAATCTGACTGAAGCCCTCCAGATTGTGCGCGCTGCCGACCACCCGTTTGTAAAGCTCGCAGCCGATCTCCATCAAATGCAGCAGGAGCAGGAGCCTCTCGATCATATAATCAAGGCGCGTGCCGAGATCGTTCATGTTTGCGTGGACGACTCTCCTCAGGCTGAATTTCTGGAAGTCCTCAAAGAGATCGGCTATAACGAACGCATATCAATCGACTGCTATGCTCCGGATGCTCCAAAGGCGCTGGCGGACATGCGTAAACTCTTCAGCGAAATCTTCTACTGAAATCCGTGTGCTGAGCTTGTAAACTGGGTAATCTCCTGCTAGAATTGTCCACTGGGAGCGGTTAGCCGCAGTATTTACGCCGCAAGGTAAGGTGACTTCAATGATGTTCAAGTCCTATGATGAGATGCTTGAGGAACTGGAGCGAGAGATGCGTCGAGTATCCGATGATATGTTGTTGCAGATGTTTAGAATATCCAGCACGTCCGGTGAGGTCTGGTCGCCGAGGGTGGATGTGTATGAGACTGCCGATGCGGTGGTTGTTAAAGTATGCGCCGCTGGCCTGGAGCCTGGTCAGATCGAGCTGTCGATATCAGGCGACGGCAAGTTTCTGACCCTGAGGGGTGTGCGTGTAGAGCTTGATGACGACAAGAGCCAGAGGATCAGATATCACCAGTTGGAGATATACTATGGCCCGTTCGAGCGTATTATCTCTCTGCCCGCCGAGGTCAAGTTTGACCGGAATAAGCTTACGGCCAACTATAAAGACGGATTTTTGAAAGTTACACTGCCAAAACTGGAGCAGTCGCAGCCTAAGCGGATAGAAATAGAAGAATAGTCTGGTTGCAATGGGCCGGTTAATTAGTGGAGGTTAGTTTTGGAGACTAAAATACTGGAAGCCGAAAGCTTGATAAGTCCTGAGGGCGAGGGAGTCGGCGGCCGTTCTATAGATACGCCGGAGGAGCTCAGTCTTCTTCCGATAAAAGACACAGTGCTCTTCCCGATGGTGGTTATGCCGCTTATCGTATCAAGAGAGAGCTCGATGAAGCTGGTGGACGACGCCGTGGTGAGCGAATCTCGTATGATCGCTCTTGCCACCTTGAAGGACCCAAATATAGAAGCCCCGCAATTTGCGGATATATATCCGGTGGGTGTTGTAGCGGCAATCCACACAATGCTCCGGCTCCCTGAGCATCAACGATTGATTGTCCAGGGTCTTAAGCGCATTCGGATGGTCGAGTGCATCCAGACTGAGCCTTATATACGGGTCAAGGTGGAGGAGATGCCCGATGTCATCGACTGGGCGGATGAAGAAGAGGTCGAGATTGAGGCCCTCAAGCGCAATGTCGGCACAGCATTTCAGAAAGTGGTTACTCTCTCGCCTAATTTGCCTGATGAACTGCAGGGCGTTGTGACCAGCATCACCAAACCGGGTGTCTTGGCAGATACTATAGCCCTGCATCTTCCGATTGAAATTGCCGAGAAGCAGGAACTGCTGGAGACGGTCGGGACCCGCGAAAGGCTCCACAAGCTCCTCGCTATACTTATGCGCGAGGTAGAAGTGCTCGAACTCGGAAGCAAGATTCAGTCCGAAGTCCACTCCGAGATGGGCAAGATGCAGCGCGAGTATTACCTGCGCGAGCAGATGAAGGCGATACAGAGAGAGCTTGGCGAAGGTGATGAACGAACAGCCGAGGTTGAAGAACTCCGCAAGAAGATCAGCGACTCCAAAATGCCTGAGGAGTCCGAGAAGGAAGCCTTAAGAGAACTCGACAGGCTCAGCCATATGTCTCCCGCGGCACCTGAATATACGGTCGCTCGGACATACATCGATTGGCTCATCAGCCTGCCGTGGGAGACCTACACAATCGATAACCTCGACATTCCGCTGGTCCACAAGATTCTCGACGAGGATCACTATGGCCTGGACAAAGTCAAGGACAGAATACTCGAATACCTTTCCGTGCGAAAGTTCAAACATGAGGGTGATATGCGCCACCCGATCCTGTGCTTCGCAGGACCTCCAGGAGTCGGCAAGACCTCTCTTGGCCGCTCGATAGCAAGGTCGCTGGGGCGGAAGTTTGTCCGAATGAGCTTGGGCGGAGTCCGCGATGAAGCCGAGATCAGGGGTCACCGCCGCACCTATATCGGCGCGCTCCCCGGCCAGATCATACAGTCTATCAAGCGCTCTGAGTCGCACAATCCCGTATTTATGCTGGATGAAATAGACAAGGTCGGAGCGGATTTTAGAGGCGATCCGTCCTCTGCGCTGCTTGAGGTGCTGGACCCGGAGCAGAACTCGACATTCAGAGACCATTATCTTGAAGTGACGTTCGACCTATCCAAGGTCATGTTTATAACTACCGCCAACGTGCTCGACACTATTCTGCCGCCTTTGCGCGACAGGATGGAGATCCTGGAGATAGCAGGCTATACAGAAGAAGAAAAACTCGAGATAGCCAAACGGCACCTGATCCCGAAGCAACTCAATGAGCACGGCCTTATCAAGAGCAAGCACATCTCGTTTACTAAAGATGGCATACTTGAGCTTGTTCGAGGTTACACGCGCGAAGCCGGCGTCAGAAACCTTGAAAGGCAGGTCGCCAGTATCTGCCGCAAGACCGCCCGGGAGTTTGCCGAGGGTCGCGAAAAGCCGGTGCGGGTAAACACCGCGCAGGTCCATGCGTATCTGGGTTCGCCCAGGTATACGTATGAAGAGCTTGCCGATAGGACAGACCAGCCGGGCGTAGCGGTTGGCCTTGCATGGACACCGGTCGGCGGCGACGTGCTCTTTGTCGAGGCCACCAGAATGGATGGCGGAAAGAACCTCATCACCACCGGCCAGTTGGGCGATGTGATGAAGGAGTCGGCGCAGGCTGCATTGAGCTATGTTCGCAGCCACTCCGAAGAGCTGGGAATTGCCACTGACTTTTATGCCAAGTCGGACATTCATCTGCATGTGCCGGCAGGCGCGATACCCAAGGACGGCCCGTCCGCGGGTGTCACTATGATTACTGCTATAGCGTCTCTTATGAGCGGTCGAAAAGTAAAGCCCCGCCTTGCGATGACGGGCGAGATCACTCTTCGCGGCAAGGTGCTCGCAATTGGCGGCCTGAAGGAGAAAGTCCTGGCGGCTAAGAGGGCGGGGGTCGAGACTGTGATCGTGCCCAAGGATAACCGCAAGGATATTGAAGAGGACGTGCCCGCAAACGTGCGTGAGAAGATGAGCTTTATATACGTCGATGACGTCTCACAGGTTCTGGATGAAGCTCTGGAGCCGAAGGCAAAGAAGCCGAAGCGGAGGCGATGAAAGGAACCACTGGCTGGCATCAAGCTTGTCTCGAAATTGATTATCCTCGTACGGGGATAATCAATTTCGAGTCTGAAGGTCAAGGAAACTTGGTTTCCTTGTGGAGTAAAGAGGCAAAGCCTCTTGCAGGGTTTGGGGCAGAGCCCCTAATAAATCCCTTAGAACTGAACACTTTCGGTGGACAGGTGGTTTTGCGTCAGCGCTGAGGTTTATCGCTCATACACATGGAGCAAATCTTTTTCTGTGCATCAAAGCCCACAACCATGTACATTTTGCCTTTTTCAAACTTGCAGTCCATATAAACGACATGAACCAAACCATGCTCATATTTGTCTTCTGAGTCTGTAATTTTATAGCTATTGAGCTGCCCGAACTGCTTGGTTACTTCTGACCACCCCTGCACCATTTGCTGAGGGTTGCACATTTTTTGTAAGCGCGGCTCATAGTCTCTGACTAAATTCTCATAATCTCTTGCTTCAAATGATTTGATAACATTGATTGCTTTATCCGCATACATTTTAGTCTCATCAGGGTTCTCAGGTTTGCCTTCAAAGTTCACATAGCTTATCTGCTTTTGCGGGCCAAAGTCAACGACCGTGCGCATCGTGCCTTTCTCGAACCTGCACGTGATACATACACTGTAAGCTACATCTCGCTCCTCATACTCATCCTCGGCGTTCAAAATCTCGCAGCTTTTGAAAGGACCCCACGTTTTTTCTATTTGCAGCCATTCATCGCCGAACTGCCGCGGGTCGATATCTTCTTTTGCATTTGCGGTAAAGTCCTTGATGGCGTCTTTGTAATCGCCTGAATCCAGCGATTTCACGACATTGAGCGCTTTTGCCGCATACATTTTGGCTTCGGGGCTGCCGGAGTTGCCGTGATTATAGCGTTTGCCTTGGAGGCAGACCAGCCCGACCGCGGCAATCAGCAAAATGCAGACAGACGCGATGATTGCAACTCTCTTTTTCTTTGTCATTGGTTCCTCCTGACATGGAGCGGGTCCCAGTCTCCGCTGCGCAGTTCGGTGATAACAGTCTCATACTTCTGCCATTGGGCATGTTGATCGCAAAACAATACGCATGTTCCTCCATTGTGCATTCTGCCTGGCCGGTTTGCGCCTTCTCCGCCGTCTGTCCAGCCGAACCAGTAGAAGTCACCATCGTCAATGGAGTCTCTATCTTCGTGAACGAGAAGCCCGACTTTGCTTTGGGAAGCTGCCATATTGCTTGCCGTACGGTAATCGGCAATATTGTTCATACTGTAGCTGAGCGGATAATTCATCCCATTCCCATAGCTGATACTTGTTGCTCTAACGCCTTTGTCGCTCGGGCAGAGATAGACATCGACATTCCTGACATATTGAAAAATTTGACCTGACTTGGGATCGCATTTGCCGTTTACCTGGTCCACTCCAGCCCAGTTGCCGGATGGGTTGCCGTATCCGCCGGTTTCTAATCTGGCAATCGGGTAATGGTTCCACTCGTCTGCATACATAGTCATGCCTTTTCCCAACTGGTGCAGGTTATTCAGGCAGGCTGTCACTTTTCCTTTCTCCTTGGCTGCAAAGAAAACCGGGAATAATATGGCCGCCAGAATTGCGATAATGCCGATTACCACGAGCAGTTCAATAATAGTAAAACCGGTAAGTCTTTTCATCACAGAGTCTCCATAGTATCTCTCGTAGTAGGATGCATACATACATATAGACGCTGCCGGGCGTGAATTGTTGAATGATTTTGTACAAATTAAATATGTGGCTGAATGCGGGGTTACTTTATTACTGTTTTAACAGAGAGAGAACCTCTTCGTCTGTGAGATCATGCCATTTGAGGTAAAAATCGGCCACGGCGAACGGAACCGATGGGCTTACTATCTCAAAGATGCACTCATCTGCTGCGTCTTGAATCATGGCGGCGGCCGACCGCGAGGCAACGGGCGCTGCGGCAATTATCAAGGATGCATTCTGAGCGCGGAGTGATTTTATTGCTGCCAGCATTGTATATCCGCTTGCCAGGCCGTCATCTATTACAACGACGGTCCTGTGTGAAATATTGGTCGGCAGCCGGGCGCTGGAGTAGAGTTTTGCCCTGCGCGCAGCCTCGGCTTTCTGCTGTGAAATAACGGAGTTGATTTCCTTTGTGGTTAGGCGAAGCCCCTGGAGAATCTGCTCATTGAGCGCCACACAGCCGTCTGTCGTGACAGCGCCGAATCCTGCTTCAGGGTTGGATGGTATCGGCAGTTTTCGAGCGACTATTATGTTCCATTCGAGCTGTAGACGGCGGGCGGCGGCGGCGGCAACCGGCACTCCGCCGCGTGGTATCGCCAGAAGCACTGCGCTGGTGCTGCGGTATTGACTGAGTCTTTTTGCGAGGTGTCTGCCCGCCTCGTTTCTGTCCTCGAATAGATCGTGCATGCTATCAGCCCCTGCGCGAGCGCGCATCATCCAGCAATCTAGTCACTCCAGCATCCTCAAACAAATCGTGCATGCTATCAGTCCCTGCGCGAGCGCGCATCATCCAGCAATCTAATCACTTCGGCATCAGAGACTTGTTCAAACTCATTATACCAGTAACCGACGGCCATAAACGGGAAAGGCATTTTCAAGCATATCAGTTCGTCAACGTAAGGTCTCAACATCTCGACAGAGTCAGGCGGCCCTACAGGCACGGCGAGTATGATCTTAGCCGCCTTGAGATTTCGCGCGGCAAGCACTGCGGCGCGTGTCGTGTATCCCGTCGCTATTCCATCATCGACAACTATCACCGTGCGTCCCGCGATATTGGGCGGCTGGGTCGTTCCTCGATATGCGACCAGCCTCCTGCCTACTTCGGAGAGCTGTTCTTTTACTTCACGTTCGATATACTCGTCACTTACGCCGATCATTGCGATAGAACGAGCATCGAGGAGGCGCTCATGGTCGCCCCAACTCGCGACAGCGCCAATAGCCAGTTCAGGCTGACCCGGCGCTCGCAGCTTGCGCGGTACGATCACATCCAGTTCCCAATCGAATGCGCATGCCACTTCGTATGCAGTAACTACACCTCCGCGCGGTATGGCGAGCACAATACAGTCCGTGCCCCGGAGATGTTCCAATGCGGCTGCCAGAGCCCTACCTGCCTGATTTCTGTTTTCAAATGGTTCTATCAATGCACTCACCTCACTTCGGTTTACCCTCAATACTTATTCGATTATTGCTCACTTGCCTGCCTGCAATGGATGAAGTATAATCTGCACGACGACTTGGGCGAAACTCGGTTTCTGGAAAGGAGCAATTATATGGGTCACCGAGTTTTGGTTGTCGAGAACGGGACAGATGCCGCATCGGAGATCCGGTCTATTGTCGAAAACGCGGGGCATGAAGTAGTCGGTATGGCCGGGTGCGGCGAACATGCTTTTGACCTTGCAGGCGAGACGCATCCTGATATGGCTCTTGTGGCTATGGAATTGTCGGGGATTGATGGCATTGAGACTACTCGCCGCTTGATCGAGCAGGGCGTCGGGGCTGTTATAATTTTATCGTCGCATGCGGATGAGCAATTGATAAAGGGTGCTGCCCTGGCGGGAGCGTTTACATATCTGCTCAAGCCTGCCGATCCGGAAAGTATTTGCGCCAATATCGAGCTTGCAGCCGCTAGAGCCTCCGAGCTTTCAGTCTTAAAAAAAGAGGTTGAGGACGTCAGAACCGCATTGGAGACCAGAAAGCTCTCCGAGCGCGCCAAGCATATACTTATGTCAAGGCTTTCTCTGAATGAAGAGGACGCATTCACTCATCTCAAGCACAAATGCCGTAACCAAAATAAAACAATGCGTCAGGTTGCCGATGACATTATTCTCGCGGATGATGTATTCTTGCGCGCGGTTGAAAAGGAGCCGCCGAAAAAGGGGCAGTAAGAACATATGGCGTAAGTGGAAAGCTTGAGTCGGTCCACTATCAGCTTCGCTGCGTCATGAGTATAGGCAGCAGGCAGCAATCGTATTGCCCGCTGCCTATGTTGTTTGCGCATCAGGCAAGCTCTATACTGCTCAGTGTTCGCTGCAGATACTCTTTGTACCTCTCAGGTGAATCTGCAAGCGCTGCGTCGACTGTTCTGGGATAACTGATTTTGCAGCAGACCGGACAGTAATAGGATGTAACTCCGCGCGTTCCGGGGACGATTTTTGCGAAATCCCTGCACTTCGGGTTTTCGCAGCCAATCACGTCAATTAAAGCGACCAGCATGGTAATCAACTCCTCATGTGTGTTCTTCCGTGAGCCAAGCACTTTGCCGACTGTATGCGCTACCGGTTTTGCGCGATGATTTTTATATATAGAGCCGATTGCAGGGCAATCGCATCAAATGCAATCACGATAGTAAGAAAACACGAAAGGCTGCCTTCCGCAGGTTGAACTCTTATCTGAAAATGCGACAAATCTCGAGTCTGCGGGACTCTGCAATTTTCGTGCTTTCTCCGTTTCGTGTTTTCGTGATAGATATCAAGATGCGATCACCTGGAGCCTATTGTTGACGTACATCTTTTGCAGGACTAGAATTTGACCTGTCATATTCTCTTTTCAGGGGGCTGTCGTGTCCAAGATATCACGTGTTTTGATATGTATCACTGTATCGATCTTCATCTGCCTTTCTGTTGCCGGCTATGCGGACAACAAAGCCGATGCTCAAAAGCACTTCAATATTGCTCTCAAGCTCCAGCAGTCGGGAAAGCCGGACCAGGCGCTGGCCGAATATCGCGCCGTGCTGAAACTGGCTCCGAACTGGGCTCCTGTGCTCAATAACATGGGCGTCATTTATATTCAGCAGAACAAGTGGAGCAATGCGCAGTCCGCATTCGAGCGCGCATTAGCCAAGGACCCGAAAAATTTATTTGCTCTGGAGCGACTTACCAGTGTGCTGATCGAGTGCAATAAAAATCAGGAAGCGCTCAAATACGCCCGGAAGCTGCTGGGCCAAAAGCCCAAGGATGCGCATGCCAGATATCTTTTTGGGGTTGTAAACCTTAAGCTGGGTAAGTATGAGCCTGCAGTTGATGCTCTAAAGTCAACGCTCCATGTCGATCCAAAAAACGAAGGCGCAATGTTTAACCTGGGCTTCGCATATATGAAGCTCAATAAGTATGGCGATGCTCTGGAGACGATGGAGCGCCTCGCGGTTTTGGACCCAAAGAATGCTCAGGCAAAAGCTATTGCGGCTTATTCGGCTGAAAAGATAGGTGACAAGTCCAGGGCTATCGAGCTGTATGAGAGCGCATCAAAACTGCCTGAGACAAAAGTCCCCGCACTCCTGTCGCTTGCCCGACTATACGGCACTTCCGATAAAGAGGCTAAGGCAATAGATGCGCTTGAAAGGGTGCTCAAGGTTGACAAATACAACTACCAGGCCAATCTCGATATCGGCACTCTCGACTATACAAAAGGCAAATATAAGGAAGCGGAAGAAAAGTTTAAGGCTGCCCTCAAATCCCGCCCTGCTGACGCTGTCGCGAATATAAGGCTTGCATTGACTCAGGTCAATCTGAAAAAGCCGGACCAGGCTCTCAAAACCGCAAGTTCGGCGCTCACTGCCAGTCCGAAAGACAAGCAGGCTTTGGAAGTATACGCCTATGTGCAGGAGAGCAATAAGAAGCTCGATGGCGCAATCGACACCTGCCGTAAATGGGAAAAGCTCTATCCCAAAGACTCGACTCCGAATGTAAGGATGGCGAATATATATGTGTTCCAGGGCAAGAAGAGCGAGGCCAGTGCGCAGTATGAAAAAGCCCTGAAGAAATCTCCCGAGGACCTGACGATAATAAACGGCTACGCTGATCTGCTTGCCCGCAACGGTGTTTACGACAAGGCGTATGCGCAGTATCAGTCTGCGCTGAAGATCAAGCCGAAAGATGTCGATACGATGGTCAAAGCGGCGGTCTGCCTGCGCAATCAGGATAAGACCGATGACGCAACAGCTCTACTGCAAAAAGCGATCGACACTGAGCCGAAAAACGAGATACCGTATAACGCTCTCGCCGACCTGTATCGGTCCAAAAACAAGCCGGACCAGGCGATTGAGCAGTATAAGAAAGTTCTGGAGTTTGCTCCGAAATCGGTCAATGCGCTGTATTCTCTTGCGCGTTTGTACGACACTGGAAAGAATTACGAATCCGAGATAGCCATGTACAGGCAGCTTTCAGATATCGACGCAAGCTACAAAGACCGGATACCGGGGATATATGACAAATGGGGCAAGATAGATGAGGCCATAGCCGAAGCCCAAAAGCTGGTGGACTCGGATACAAAGAAACCTGACTACCATATTTCGCTTGCGCAGCTTCTGGAGAAGAAAGGCGATAAAAAGGCTGCTCTTGAGCAATACGTCGAGGTCGCGAAGTCCGACGATGCGGGTTACAAGGCGTATGCATACGGGCAGATAGGCAATCTCCAGGAGCAGATCGGCGATACTGACGCTGCAATTGCCTCCTATAAGAGCGCTGTTGATGCCAGGCCGTCCGCGACCGCGCCACTGGACGCTCTCGCCAAGATTTACGATACACGCCAGAAAAACGGAGAATATCTGGATTACCTGAAATCGATAGTCGAATCGGGCAAGAACGATGCCCCTTACGGCTATTATATGAGCGCGCTTAAGAAGGCTGGCAAAGCAGATGAGGCAATAAAGACTCTTTCGGAACTTGCAGTTAAGAATCCGGACAACACCCAACTGGTCATGGTCCTCGGGTTGGCTTACGCCGAATTAAACCAAAATGACAAGGCCATTGAGCAGTTCAAAAAAGTCCTCGCCAAAAAGCCCGATGATCCGACGGCCAATCGCAAACTGGGTGACCTGTACAAGTCTATGAGCCGCGATCAGGACGCCATCGATTGTTATGCAATAGTTGTCAAGAACATGCCCTTCGACCGGGACGCGGTGCTCAATCTGGCCGGTCTCCAGGAAAAGACCGGCAGGTCATCAGCCGCGCTAAAAACTTACAAAGACTACCTCAAGTTTGATCCCGCGAACCAGGAGATCAAGTCCAAGGTCAGACAACTCGAGTCGGGCACACCCTGATTTAGTATTTGATAAATTGTATTGATTATTGGTTGTGTGTTTTGGGGTGCAGGCATGTTCCTGCACCCCAAATCTCAAATAACCACTACCAAATATTAGATCAAAAAACACGCAGCATTACCAGGATTACCGGCTTTCCCTTCACGGAACAACGCATTAGCAGGCCGACAGCCTTCGGGGCCTGCCAGCCAAACGTTTTGTGGGGAACAAGCCAATGCAACGCATACTCATTGCAGCCATATTGTGTCTGCTGGTGCTGCCGGTGCAGGTATTTTCAGTAGGTTTACCTCCTGGAACTCAAATCGAACTGCAAGCCACCGGCCAGTATACCGACGTGTACGACGAAGACCAGACCGCGACTCCCGCCACGTTGACTCTCACAGTGGTGCAGATTGCAGGCGCTTCAATCAATTGGAATGCCTCTCCGGATACGGCAACGGCTGGTGAATACATATATTTCCCGATAAAAATTATCAACACCGGCAACTACAGCGACAGCTTTGCTTTGACAGCGGTTTCCGAACATGCCTGGAACACGGCTATTATTTATGACGACAACAATAACGGTATCCATGAAAGTGATGAGGAGTGGGAGATCACAAATACGTCTGCCGTGGGTCCCATAGTCGCCGATGGATATTGCCCCTGTTTTTTGAGAGTTCTGATTCCCAAGGATGCCACCCAGTCGGACAAAGTAACCGTAACGGCGATATCGGGATATAATGCGGCGCAGGGCACTGCGAGCGCGGCTGTTGATGTGCCGGAGCCGAATATGAAGTCCACAAAGATCACGGCTTCGGCTAACCCGGATTCGCCTTATGTCGGTCAGGATGTCACCATATCCGGCACACTGCAGCCGGCCATGGCCAAAGAGCTTTCAGTATATATCGCATCTCCGGACGGCACAAGCATTACTTCAACACTGCAGACCGGCGATGACGGTTCTTTTCAGAGTAAATTCAATGCGGCCAAGGTCGGCACATACGATGTTCAAATATCATTTGATGGAGATGACAATTACATAGCAACCGATTATTCTCTGAGTGTTGCTGTTCAAGATAAGACAGCAAGCTCGATAGAACTCGTCTGCTCTCCTTCCGCTCCTACGCTGGGTGACAGTGTCACCATAACCGGCACGCTCTCGCCTGCAATCGAGGCAGCAGGTATTGACCTTACGTGCACAATGCCCAGCGGAAGCTCAACGCTACATAAGCTGGTCACTTCTGCCGACGGTAAGTTTACTTGGACTACAACTATCGACGCGGTCGGCACATGGTATTTCCAGGCAGTCTATGCTGGTGATGAGACGACTGCGCCTGTCACGAAGTTGCTCGCGGTAGTAGCTACTGATTCTGCTTCAGCACATACGATTACAATTGATTCGGGTCCTGCGTTGAATCCGTCTGATGTGGATTCCGGGTCTTCAGTCCAGTGCTCTGTCAGCGCGACCGACTCGCTTGGTTCAGCCATTACTTACCATTGGTCCGACGGCGATGCAGGTGGCACATTTGCTCCCAGCGCCGATGATCAAAATCCTATTTACGTTGCTCCGGTAAACGACTCGGGCAAGGATATGCCGGTCACGTTGACCTGCACTGCGACAAGTGGGAGCGACGACAAGATAAGCGCCTCCAAGTCCGTGCAACTCACCGTGCATTCGCCTGATATAACGCCGCCGGAGGTTGTTTCAATGACGCCGGTTTCCGGCGCGGAATGTGTGGCTGCAAATGCGAATATCGTGATAACGTTCAGTGAAGCCATGAATCCCGAGTCGACTCAAGCGGCTATTAGTATTACTCCTGCTGTGGACTCTATGCTGTATACCTGGAGTACGGACAACAAGGTCGTAACTATCAGCCATACCGATTTCGCATCCGACAGTGATTACGCATGTTCGATTGCAGCCGGAGCCCTGGATGCAAACGGAAATGCAACGGCCGGGGGATATACCTGGGCATTTGGCACTGTGACGGCTGCGTCATTCGATCCGGCTCAGATGACGGTTGAGGTATACAAAGAGTTTACTACTCCTCATATTTTGCTGGCTGATGCGCAGGCGACCACATATACGGCATTGATACACGTGCCTGAGAATTTCAACGTGAATGATTCGGTGGCGGACGGCAGCCTGGCGTGCGTTGAGGCAGGCGATGATGTCTCGTCGCTCACGAGCAGTTGGGACGCGACCAGCCGAATCATAACCATAAACGTCGAGGTGTCGAACCCGTCCGCATCGGCAGAGATAGTGAAGTCTATCAGCCTGACGGCTCCCGGCGAGACCGGTTCGGCTCAAATCACGGTCAACGGCTGCATCGGTTTGGATATTAATATAGAGCCTCCGCTTCCCGGCGATTTCAATGGCGATCATGCAGTCAATATCACCGACGCTGCAGCTTTTGTGCAGGAATGGCTTCGCTGGCATTCAACGACAACTCCTGTGTGGGCGGATGCCGTGGATGGTCCGTTCGACCTCGCGCCGCACACCGAAGGCACGTGGCCCAACTGGACCGCCGTTGGAGACGGGTGCATAGATATTCAGGATGCCGCAGCATTTGTAGACTGCTGGGTGGGCGCGCATACATCCGGCGAGGTTTCGTCGGCGGGGTATGTTCCAGCGATTGTCTGCCGGTATGACGCCGTGAGTTCACACAGTGGAAATGAGATATCCGTAGTTGTAGAAAATGCGCCGGGCGGAGTGTTCGAGACTTCCATTGGAATACCTGACGGCTCACGTTTTTATCCTGTATTGGACGGCGGCGGAAATCTGAGAAATGTTGTTCGCTGCGCAGGCGCGGGCGCGCTGTTCTTCAGTGAATATGACAAATCTACAAGAACAGTTCATATTACGGGCAGTGTAACCGGAGCGCCTCCATATCTGGTGGCTGCGATTCGGACAAATAATTGATGACCGAGCGATGTCCCTCCTTGACTTGCGTGGGGTCTGTTTTGACCCCACGCTTTTTTTGAATATACGTTAAATTGCTTTTGGCGGCCTGTCTGGACTGACCTAAACTGCCGATATTATATATAAGTCGGTTTTCGCAATATCGCAACGGGAGGAAATATACTCGCAATGAGACTATTAAGGGTTTTTCTGCCCATGGCAGGCGGCAATCTCCGAACCGCCTCCCTCAAAGTGCTTTTATTTGCAACGCTTGCAGTCGCGCTGCCTTCTATTGCCTTTGCAGCGCCTCAAGTCACGTTCAACCCCGCCAGCTTAGTGGTTACGGCGGGTGAGGCTGCCGAGACGCCGCCGATTGTTATTCAAAACGCCACCGGTGTTACTTCAGTGGTGCTGCACATTACAGTTCCATCCGATGTCACACTCGATACGACATCTTCAGGAAGCGGTATAGCATGCGTCACACAAGGTTCGAGCGTTGGTGGGCTGTTTTTTGCCGAATGGAATTCGTCGACTCGCACAATTTCAATTACATGCACAGTGGGCGGCGCGGAGACACTGGAGATAGTCAAGTCGATTGCGTTTACCGCTCCATCGAGTGTGACTGCTGAAGAGTTCGGTTTGAGCGGCAGTGTCACAGGGGTGTCGGAGATACCGACATTCACTCCGCTCACCATTTTACCGGTGCATATGGTGTCATTTACCAGCGGACCGTCCGTGAGTGATACGACTATTGACTCCGCCGGATCGACCACATGCTCCGCGATCGCGGTGGATTCACGCGGGCACAGCGTGTCTTATGTGTGGTCCGACGGCGGCAAGGGCGGTTCATTTTCACCGAGCGCCGCCAGTCAAAACCCGACCTATACTGCTCCTTCCAACAGCACTGGGTCCAATATGAGCGTGACTCTCACGTGCACGGCATCTTGTTCGCAGGACACGTCGGTCTCCGGCAGCGGCCAGGTGGTCGTCACAGTGTCTGCAAAGCTTATGGGCGATGTCGATAAGGACGGTGATGTGGACAAGGCTGACGCCGATCTCGTCCTCCAATACCTCTTTGGAGATATCGCCAAGACAGCCGAGATGGACGCGAATGCGGATAGTTCGGTCACCATTGCCGATGCACAATGGATTCTCGCGCACCAGCAGTCGGGAAGCTAGGGAGGGATACGATGAAATCAGCAACATTATTATCAATAATTCTTGCCCTGGCGGCAATATTGTCCGGATGCGGCGGTGGCGGCGGCGGCAGCAGCACTCCCGCGCCGCCGACTACTCTCGGTCTGACGGTTACAGAGCCTGCTCTTACCGGCAAGACCGGGCAGACCGTCAGCGCGCCGGTGACAGTCAGCGGCGCGGGAACGGTAAAGACGGCGAGCTTTGATCTGCACTTTGGCAGCGGCATATTCGAGCCTGTTTCGGGTGTCACTGTCGGCGGCAGTTCCGTGGCAGTAACCGGCACATCCGGCACGGTAGCGGCTCGCTACAAATGGATTGACTCTCAGACCGTGAGGGTACTGTATGCCTCATCTGCCGGCGCGGCTTCCGGCAGCCTTTTAGTAAACGTTCCCTTGAAGGTGAAAGCCGAGACCGCAAGCGCGCTTGCAGTGCAAAACGCTTTGGTCAACAAGTAAAGCCTTGTGCTTTTGGTGAAATTCTGGTAATATAACATCAGTAAGCAAGAGCAACTTCGGGCGGCCGAGTGCAGCTAAGTGCGTGCCTCGGCCGCTTTTGTCGCGTTTGGTTAGGGGTCAATGAACACACTGGAAAAGACAATGCAAGTCCGCGAGAACATACGCAATATAGCAATCATAGCGCACGTCGATCACGGCAAGACCACCCTTGTGGATGAGCTTCTAAAGCAGAGCGGGATCTTTCGCTCTAATCAGGTCGTGGCCGAACGGGTCATGGACTCCAACGACCTCGAACGCGAGAAGGGTATCACGATCCTTTCGAAAGTCACCGCGGTCCATTATAACGGCGTCAAGATCAATATAGTCGATACACCGGGCCACAGCGACTTCGGCGGTGAGGTCGAGAGAATCCTGCGCTCGGTCGACGGTGTGCTGCTGCTGGTGGATGCATGCGAAGGCCCTATGCCTCAGACCCGGTTCGTGCTCAAGAAGGCTCTGGAGCAAAAGCTCAAGCCGATTGTTGTCATTAACAAGATCGACCGGCCCGGCGCGCGCCCTTTCGAGGTTGTCGACGAGGTTCTGGACCTGTTTATCGACCTCGGCTGCCATGAGAGCCAGCTCGATTTTCCATATCTGTTCGCCTCGGGTGTCGAGGGCTACGCCGTGCTCGACCCGTCCAACGATCCCAAAGATATTGACCCGCTCTTTCATATGATACTGGAGCATGTCCCACCGCCTGTAGTCGAGCCGAATGAACCATTCCAGCTTCAAGTGACTAACCTGGACTACGACGATCACCTTGGCCGTATGTTCGGCGGGAAGATATTGCGAGGAAAGGTGCATCGTGGCGAGACGGTTGCCATCATCAAACGCGACGGCACAGTAGACAAGTTTCAAGTCACACGCATGTTTATCTATGAGGGTCTCAAGCGCTGGGATGTGGATGAGGTCTCGGCGGGCGAGATAGTGCTCCTTTCGGGATACCCCGAGGTGGCTATTGGCGAGACAATAGCCGACGCCGAGTGCCCCGAGCCGCTGGAGCTTATACATATTGATGAGCCGACGGTCTCGATGGAGTTTATTGTAAATAACGGTCCCTGGTCAGGCCGCAGCGGCAAGCTGGTCACCATGCGCAATATTTCGAACCGGCTGGAGCGCGAGATCAAAGTCAACATCAGCCTGCGGGTCGAGGAGACCGACCGTCCCGACGCGCTCATAGTATCAGGACGCGGCGAGCTTCAACTTGCGATCCTGCTCGAGACCATGCGCCGCGAGGGCTACGAAGTATGTGTCAGCAAGCCTCGCGCAATCACAAAGAAGGTTAAAGGTGTCCTCTGTGAGCCGATTGAAGAGGTCACGATAGATATTCACGACGACTTCGTCGGCACAATCATAGAGGAGCTTGCAAAGCGCAAGGGCGAGATGGTCTCCATGGACAAGGACGAGTCGGGCATGAACCGCCTCGTGTTCGATGTCCCCACTCGCGGCCTGATCGGCTTCAGAACGGACTTTTTGACATGGACCAAGGGCCTGGGTATAATGTCGCGCCTGTTTAAGGAATATGGGCCATATTGCGGCGAGATCGAAAGCCGCAGCAGGGGGAGCCTGATATCCAAGGAAACGGGCCGCGCCACCGCATATTCAATAGCGCCTCTGCAGGACCGCTCGACTCTGTTCGTCTCGCCGGGCGATGAGGTCTACGAGGGCCAGGTCGTCGGGGAGAACTCCCGCGCGGACGATATGGTCGTCAACGTTACCAAGGCCAAGCACGCAAGCAACATGCGCTCATCGACAGAAGACGCCACAGTGCTGATAAGTCCTGCGCGCAAATTTATGCTCGAACAGGCTCTCTCGTGGATAGGTGATGACGAGCTGCTGGAAGTGACGCCCGATGATATGAGGTTCCGCAAGCGTATTCTCGGCAATCTGGACAGGACCCTGGCCGCGCGAAAAAATAGATAAGTCTTTGCCGGCAGAGTTTCGAGTTCCCGAAGGGTTTGTTGCCGCGAATTTATTCGCCGGGTCTCTTTACGCAGGAATTTACCCCATCTCGTGTTAAGACGCATTATATGGCGGATTGGGAAAGCATAATATCCGAGATCGTATCATCGACGGGCGTTGCAATGGTAGTCGGCGGAGTCGATGTCGGCAAGACGAGTTTCTGTCTGCGGCTGTGCAAAGCGGCGTATGAAGCGTCAGTGGCGACGGCCGTGGTCGATGCCGACGTAGGCCAGTCAGAAATCGGCGCGCCCGGCACCATAGGTATGGCCCTGGTCGACAGGAACATAAAATCACTTTCGGACCTGCGGGCAAAGAGGCTTTATTTTGTCGGCAGCACAAGCCCCGTGGGTCATATGCTCGAAAGCGTGGTCGGCACAAAGAAAATGGTCGAGGCGGCGATAGAGCAGGGTGCCAAGCTCGTCATAGTCGACACGACAGGTCTGGTTGACGGTCCGCTCGGTCGTAAACTAAAGACCTACAAGACCGACCTTGTCCGCCCGGATTATCTTATCGGTATCGAAAAGCGCCATGAGATCGATCACCTGCTGATCCCGTTTACGAAAATCGGCTCGATTAAAGTGCGCAGGCTTGCTTCATCCGAACAGGCCAGGCGCAAACCCACTGAGTTTCGCACGGCTCGCCGCCAGTTGAGTTTCTATAAGCAATTTCACGATGCACCCGGCCATATCATACGTATGGATGAGATTTGCTTATGGAACACGTCTCTTGCGACGGGCAGGCCGGTTAAGTGGCAGTATATCAAGTCCGCCGAGCAGTCTCTCAAGTGCCGGATTTTACATGCCGAGGTTACGGATAGAGGGATTTTTATAATATCCGAGAGGCAGTATCGAGCCGGCGGTCGCAGAGCGATAGAAGATCTCTTCAAGACCAGCAGTATTACTGTCGCGACAGGTGAGTCGTTCCAGAACCTGCTTGTAGGCCTGGCCGATGAGAACGCAAATACGCTCGGTGTCGGGCTGATCCAGTCAATCGACTTCAAGCAGCGGCTTATATTTGTTCTCTCGCCGCTCAAGAGCATCTCGCCGGTCAAAGTTGTTCAGATGGGTTCTATGCGTGTAAGTCGTGACGGCAGAGAGCTTGGGATATTAAAACAGGGAGAGATATGATAACTCTATATCTGGTCAGGCACGGCGAGACTGTGCACAATCTGGAGGGGCGTATCCAAGGTCATGCCGATTCGCCGCTTACTCCACTCGGCATAAAACAGGCTCAAGCCGCTGCTGCTCGATTAGCCTCCGAGAAGTTCGATGCTATATACTCCAGCGATCTTGGCCGCGCTCTTGCCACTGCCGAGATCATCTCTGCGCCGCATAACCTGCCCGTTCAGGCCACGGACCTGATCCGTGAGGCATATTTCGGCAAAGTACAGGGCCTTACTCAAAGCGAGTTTGAGGAAAAGTATCCCGAAGATTACCGCAAATGGCGTGAGCATCCCGCTCAGAATCGTCCGCCCGGATCTGAAACCCTGGAGAGTATGATATCCCGCTGCGGCAAGTTTCTGCAAATGATACCGGAAAAACATAGGGATGGTGAGCGTCTGCTCGTGGTCGTGCATGGCGGATCACTTCGCGGCCTTATATGCGCCGCATGCGGCCAGGGCCCTGCGTTTTTCCGATGTATGGCCATGTCCAATGCCGGCATTTCCATCCTCGAACTGAGTGATCGCCCTGCTCTGCGGCTTCTTAATGACACTTGTCACCTTCACAAAGTCCGAATCACGGAGGAAGATGCCGATAACTCCTGAAGCAATATGCATACCTGTATGACAAGCTGGAACCTACAGGTCTGTTTGGTCGTCCTAAAATGGGCAAATGGAGGTGTCGGCGCAAGGTTGCCGACCGGAACTTCATGTGAACCCAAATAGGAGCCTCAACGTATTGACAACGGCATCGCCGCTGCGATATATTGAGTCTAGTTAATCTGGCTGAAGTGAAGCCTGTAATATTTGTCGGCTGCATTGAGCCGGCTTGAAGGAAAGACATGCCATCTCCTCACTATATTTGGTGAGGTTATTTATTCTGGGATGGCGACAAAGGAGAATTAAGATACTATGGGAACGTGCCGCAGCAGTAAGTCGCGCTTCTTCTTCACATTTACTCTTCTTATCAGCGCTCTTTTGATAATTGCCGCAAGCGGCTTGTGGGCACAGGTTAGTGTCAGTATTACTGTGCCTCACACCAAGGTAGTAGGTCAGCCGGGTGTGGACACTCCTGTAGATTTTGTATTACATATTACCACCACGGGAACAGGGACTGTGAGTATAGGTAATCCTAAATCGATTGTTCTCTCTTGCAGCCCGGATGCTGATATATACACTACTCCGTTTCCTTTAGATGACACATGCCCGAGTGGAAATGAAAATCTCGCATATTCCGAAGTTAATGGAGATGGTGATATTGTTTTTCACGTATTTCCTGCCAAAGATTGCAAGCTTCAGCTCAATATAGCCGCAGGCGCATTTACAACAACTGATGATCCGCCCCTGACTAATGATAAAGCAGCGTCAAGTCCTGTTGTGACTTACGTAGATGCGCCGCGCACGCTAATTAAACCAATATCGACTGATCCGACAAACGATCCCACTGTCTTTTTTCATGTCCAGTTCAGTAAACCGGTACATGGATTAACCAATACCGATGTCACGTTTGAACCGGTAGGTAATCCTGGAGCCGCCGGCGGCACCAAGATGGCAGTTTTCACGGAGGATGCAGGATATTCCGGAGATGTATTTACCGCCGGAGTAAGTGGGATGACTTATCCCGGCCGTGTCCAGATGATTCTGCCTCAGGAAAGTGCCGTCTCGGATGATGAAAATGTAGGAAACTGGACAGCGAACGCGTCTTCTTGCACGGTCGACTCCGTTGTGTTTGATAACGTCGCGCCGGTTTCCTTGGCTGTAACACGGCCTAGTGCAGGCGACGGCAAGGTGGATGTGTCCACTTATGCGGCTACTTACACCACCCCTCGCCCTATTCTGGACATCGCTGGTACCGCTGATGATGACAGCAACGGTGTCGGAATCAACAGCGTTACTTGGTCAAATGATCGGGGCGGCAGCGGCACTTGCAGCGGCACAACTTCCTGGGTGCATAATGGCATTTATCTTGAACCCGGCACAAATGTAATAACCATTACTGCGTATGATACGCCGGGCAACTCAACGCGCTATACACTCACTGTCAATTGCACCAACAAATATTGGAACGGAGTGATCGATAATGGCAACTCTTATAACCCGGTGGCAGCACAGGGAGTGTCAAGTTCTCTTAAGCTAGACCCAGTCAGCGGCTATCCAAAGGTCAGCTATTGTGACAGCACAAACGGTGACCTCAAGTATGCGGAATGGGACGGCAGCAACTGGCAGGTGCAGACTCTGGACGGTAGTGCTTCAAATGTGGGCGCTTATACGTCACTCGCGCTTGATGCAGACGGCAACCCGCGCATAGCTTATTATGATGTCACCAACACCGATCTCAAGTATGCTTACTTAAAAGATGGTGCGTGGAAATACAGCATAGTTGATGGAACATCCGGTGCCGATGATAATGTGGGCATGTATTGTTCTCTTGCCCTGGATGTCAGTGGCAGGCCTCGCATAGCATACTACGATGTAACTAATGGCGACCTTCTATATGCTCAAGGCAGCGATGCGGACAATCCGGCATGGACTATCATTCCGGTGTATACAGCCGGGTTTGTGGGCAAATATTGTTCACTGGCTCTTTACGCAGACAAACCGCGCATCAGCTTTTATGATGTGACTCAATCAGCGTTGATGTATGCGGAAGGCAGCTTGGCTATAAATCCTTCATTTACCTGCTCTACAGTAGAGAGCGCAAACGATGTGGGCCAATACAGCTCTCTGGCTCTGGATACCAGCGGCAGGCCGCGGATTGCCTATTACGACAACACAAACAAAGACTTAAGATATGCCGAAGGCAGCGCCGCCGTCAGCCCGGCTTGGACAACAGGAGCAGTGGATAGTACGGCTGATTCTGTAGGTATGTATTGCTCACTTGCCCTGGATTCCAAAGACAAGCCGAGCATAGCTTACTATGATACTACGGGCGGTAACCTCAAGTTAGCCGAGGGCAACAACAGTGTGAGTCCGGCATGGGCTGTTTCTATATTGGATGATGGGCAGGCGGAAGCGTCAGTCAATTCCAATGATGTCGGCAAGTACGCGTCTCTTAAATTTGACAAGCATGACAATCCTCACTTGACCTATCAGGATGTTACGAATAACTCCCTTAAATACAGATATCGCATTGGAAACAGCACATCCGGCTATCAGCCGAGTTGCACAGTGACCGCTCCGGCCAGCCCGGCGATTTCGACGCCATTGATCTTTACTGTCGCATTCTCTGAAGCTGTAGATGATTTTGCTGCATCTGATATAAGTATCAGCAACGGTTTTGTTTCTTCTCTTGTTGAGACAACGCCCAACATGGTCTATCGCGTTGAGGTTTTTCCTTATGTTAGTGGCGCGGTAAGCTGCTACGTTCCTGGTGATGCGGCAACTTCCATGTCCAGCGACTTGGGCAATCTCCCATCTGATACGGAAAGTGTGCTGTTTTTTGAGGACGCTCCCCGTGTTGATGTAAGTCACGGTATTGGGCAATTGGACCCGACATCGCAGTTGCCTGTCCACTTTACGATAGTGTTCAGTGAGCCGGTAAATGGTCTTACCGGCGATGATATAGTCATCGGCGGGACTGCGGGCGTCACTAAGTCTACACTTGCCGGCGGCGGCTCGTATTATGACCTGGCGATCAATGCTGTGTCAGGCAAGGGCAGCATTACTGTTACTGTCCCTGCAAATGTGGCTACAAGCGCCTCGGGTATTGCAAACTCCGCATCATCCACCGATTCAATATGGTATGATGCGGTAGCGCCTACCTGTACCATAAGTCGAGCGTCTACCCAGAACTATACGACATCAAGCGCGATAATCAACTTTACGGCATCATTTTCAGAGCCGGTCGTTGGTTTTGCTGGTTCCTATACGGCGGTCGATATAGCGAGCGCCCTTACAATATCAGGCAACGCTACTTTTTCGTCTCCGCAGGCTGTCATTACTCCCATCGGCACGGCTGATTCATATCATCATTACAGTAAATACAATGTGGCTGTCAGGGGTATGAATGGCAGCGGCATTGTAAGGGTTTCCATTCCAGCCGGAGCCGCCCGGGATTGTGATCCATCAGGTAATGGTATCAATTCCAATACTGCATCTACATCTATGGACGCGGAGAACACCGTTCAGTATAATTATACGGGTGAAACTGAACTTACGGTGCTTGTGAATCAATCGAATGATCAAATTGACCCTACTGAGGATGATACAATTCATTTTACCGCTGAATTTTCGGCGGCTGTGACCGGTTTTTCGGATACCGGAGTTGTGCTGGACGGAACGGCTTCTGCAACGACTGCCAAGGTCACGCCGACGACGGATGACGGGACGACCTATGATATTGCCGTAAGTGGGATGACCAAATCCGGCACTGTCAAAGTCACCATACCTGCTGGTGTCGCGCAAGATATAAAAAACGGCAACGGCAATATGGCATCAGACAGCTCGGACAATACTGTCCAGTACTATCAGCCTCTGACCGTTATTGTCACGCCTTCCCAGACTGATCCATTTACTACACTGCCGGTAACCTTTAGTGCAGTATTCAGCAAAGCAGTGTCTCCAACAGACTTCGCTTCTGCTGATGTTGAGGTTAGTGGGACTGCTTTTGAGGACGGCACCACTCCTACGGTGACGGTGGCCAATGCCGATGCGACATACAAGGTTTACACAATCTCTGTAAGTAATATACACAAGTCCGGTTCTGTGACAGTCAGAATTCCTGCTGATGTTGTTACTGTAGATGGTTTCGGCAACTCTGCCTCCGATCCCGAATCACCAGCAACTGCTCAATATAATGCTCCCGCTCCGACCGTCAATGTGAGCCGGGCTGCAGGTCAAGCCAAAATAACCAACAGCCCTATTATCCACTTTACAGCAGTGTTTAGTGAAGCGGTAACCGATTTCACCAGTGGCGGCGTTACGTTATCCGGAGCCGGCGCGGACACAGTAGTCGTCAACGGCATCGGGACCACCTATGACATCGCCGTCAGTGGGATGAAACAGTTTGGCGTTGTTGAGGTAAATGTAAATGCAGGCGCTGCGCACAATTCTGTCAACATAGGCAATGAGGCATCAACAGGCACCGATAATGAAGTCACATATGATAATGTAAATCCGAGTGTTGTTGTTGCGCGTGCTTCCACTCAATTAACCAAAGTATATGATGCGGCTGCAATAAACTTCACCGTAACATTCAGCGAAGCTGTGACAGGTTTTGACGACAGTTCGGATGTTGTGATAAGCGGCACCGCAGGCGCGACGAATGCGACGATTTCCGGTAGTGGGGCGGTATACAACGTTGCCGTAAGCGGCATGACGACGGACGGCACCGTTACGATGAGTGTTCCTGCCAATAAAGTGACCGACTATGCGGGTAACGGCAATACGGCATCTACGACTGATTCTCTATATGCTCCATTAATAACTTACTACAACACTCCAATTGTGACTATAAACCAGGCAGCTTCTCAGGTCGTCGATCCTGCGCAATCCTGCCCTATATATTTCACTGCAGTGTTCAGCGAGCCTGTAACCGATTTTGATGACATTGCAGATATCTACTTTACAAAATCCGATCCAAAAACTCTGACTGGAACTCCTCTTCCCACAATCTCAGAGGTTGCTCCGAGTAACGATATAGGTAAGTATAGCTGCTTGACTCTCGATTCATCCGGTAATCCGCACTTGAGTTACTTTGATTCGACGGCCGGTGTGCTTAAGTATGCGGCAGGAGACTTCGCTAACCCTCGGTGGACGACAAGCACTGCCGATGCACAGGCCTTTGGAGTAAAAGATACCTCGCTTGCTATCAACGGAGCAGGCAATCCGAGAATAAGTTACTACGACTTCTTAAATGGCGATCTGAAATATGCCGCTTGGGACGGCTCAAGATGGCGCAGCCAGACAGTTGATGAAACCGGCGACGTCGGTATGTATACATCACTAAAGCTTAATGCCGCGGGTGTTCCATTTATCAGCTACTATGATAACGAAAACAGTAAGCTGAAGTACGCTTATTATAATAATGGCAGTTGGAATTGTACTACCGTGGTTGGTGTTAATTCCAGTGCAAGCGACAAAGTAGGAAAGTATAGCTCTCTGGCTTTTGATACGAGTGGCAGGCCGCGTATAGCCTATTATGATGAGAAAAATGGCGACATTCTTTACGCTGAGGGCAGCGCCGCTCAAAATCCCACCTGGACTATCCAAGCAGTCGATTCGACTGATGATGTTGGTCAATATGTCTCTCTTGCTCTCGATTCGGCAGGGAAACCGCGGATCAGCTATTATGATGTGACCAATGGCAATCTTAAATATGCTGAGGGTGATGCTCCAACCGGACCCAAGTTTACGGTAGTGGCTGTAGATAACTCCGCGAATAATGTTGGTCTGTTCAGCTCTTTGAAACTGGACTCCGGCGGTCTTCCGCGGATTGCCTATTATGACGCGACCGGCAAGATATTGAAATATGCGCAGGGTGATGCAGCCGCGTTACCAATAAATTGGAGCATAAAAACTGCCGATGATGGAACTCCGGCTGATGCTGATCATCGTAATGTAGGTCAGTATTGTTCTCTTGTATTGGATTCATCGGATGTTCCATGCATTAGTTACTATGATGCTATCAACGGCAACTTGAAATATGCAATTGGTGACGGTGCGGTAGCAACATCGTTTACAGACACTGCAATGACGGATGGAACGACATACGAGATTGCTGTGAACGATGTCATCGGTGTAGGAACAATCACGGCGGTGGTTCCGGCTGATGTTGCGACTGATGCTGCGGGAATCAAGAACAGCGCGTCCACGAGCACTGACAATCAGATATCACTGGACAATCAGCCGCCGACTGTAACAATCAGCCTTGCTGATGGCCAAGTGAGCCCGACTAATGGCAGCCCTGTCAACTTTATTGTGGAGTTCAGCGAGACAATACAAGGACTGGATGCAGAAGGAAAACACAGGGACTTTGGCGCCGGTGACGTGACTGTTACTGGCAGCGGTACGGCTGGTGTAACGATAGAAAAGACTGTGGTACCAATCGTACCCGGCAAAAAATACAATGTAGCCGTAAGCAGCATGACGGATGGAACGGTTACGCTTCAAGTTGAAGCCGGAAAGGTTTTTGATACTGCGGGCAATGCGAATGCGGCGTCCACCACCAAAGAGGCCGGTGTAACGGACACTGTTCTTTTCGACAGGACATCGCCGGTTGCGACTATAAAATTAGCGGATGGGCAGGTTGATCCTACGACTGATCCGCAGGTCAACTTCTTGGTGACTCTCTCGGAAGCAGTGAAGATCTTCACGAAAGATAATATTGATATTTCTCAGAGCACTGTCGGCGGCAACCTAAGTATTGAGGTCAATCCGATAGATTCTCTCACATACACAGTCACAGTCGATGGCGCTTCTCATTCAGGCAGTGTAATTGTCAATATACCTGTGGGATCGATTCAGGATGCTGCGGGCAACTACAATGTTAACTTGGAAGATGGATCGAATATTGTAGACAATGAAGTTGTCTATGACGATCAAAGCAATCCGACTGTTACGATAACTAGGGCGACCGGCCAGGCGCTCATAGCTAAAAACCAACCGATAAAATTCAAGGTCGTGTTCAGCGAACCCGTTACCGGTTTTGGTGACAGCTCTTCTGATGTGGATACATCTTCCAGCACAGCAGGCGGGGCCAAAACAGTTGCGGTATCCGGCAGTGGCACGACTTACGAAGTAACCGTATCAGACATAACGTCGTCAGGGACTGTTCAGATAGATATTCCAGCGGCGGCTGCCGTCGACCTTAGTGGTGTAAACTACAATGAGGCGTCTGACGGTGGCGACAATGTCGTAACATACGATATAACTGCACCGACAGTTCAAATGGAGCCTGCCGGCGATAATCCCACAAATGAAAGTCCGGTCCACTTTACGGTCACATTCTCTAAGCCGGTGACCGGCTTTACTTCATCCGACGTATCTGCAGATGGTACGGCAGGTGCGACAACTGCAGTCGTGACGCCTGATGGGGGTTCAGTCGGCCAGATCTTTGATGTTGCTGTATCTGGGATGACTTCTTCCGGATTCGTGTCTATTTCGATTCCGGCCGGCGCTGCCAATGATGTGGCGGGTAATCCAAATACCGCGGGTGTTCTACTTGATCAGATATCGTATACTTGGCCCGGTCCGTCAGTTACAATCACTAAGGATAATGACCTGACAAATAAGTCACCTGTCAACTTCAAGGTTGTTTTCAGCAGTGCAGTTACTGGTTTTGAAGACAGCGATGTGGATTTGAGTGGATTGGCCAATCCGACAACTGCGGACGTGTCAGGAACCGGTGCTGTTTACACAGTTGCGGTAAGCGGTATGGGCAGTTCCGGTGATGTGACGATATCGATCCCAAGAAATGCCGTAATTGACTTGGAAGGCAATGGCAATACAGCATCCGACGAATGCACGGTAGACTATGACATGGACGTTCCGACCGTCACTTTAAGCAGAGCTGCCGGCCAGGAAGACACCACAAGGACGCTGCCTATCTGCTTCACTGCTGTCTTCAGCGAGCCTGTTTCCGGCTTTGACAAATCTGATATGAAGATAAAAAGTACAGCGAGCGGCACTACGAGCGTCACATTGTTAGAGGCTGAGCCTTTTGACAGGACCACATATAACATTACAGTGAGCGGACTAACATCCGCTGGTACTTTGACAGCGCAGATTCCGGCGTCTGTAGCCAGCGATGATGCAGGTAATCTTAATACGGTTTCATCGGCTGTGATGGTTACATATACCTGGAAGCCTTTAACTGCAACGATAGGTCTCGATAAAGACCAGGCAGATACGACAAACACTTCTCCGATTAATCTGAAGGTTGTATTCAGTGAGGATGTAAACGACTTTGCTACAGGTGATGTAACACTCGCAGGCACGGCAGGCGCTACAAGTGCAGTCGTAGCAAAAGGCGCAGACAACAAGACATATTCGGTTGCCGTAAGCGGAATGAGCAAGACCGGAACAGTGATTGCCTCCATTGATGAGGCGGTTGTGCACAACGGATATGGCGACGCAAACAGCGCGTCGGATCCGATCACCGTTAATTACGACAACGTAGCACCCAAGATAACAATCACTTCGCCTACAACCGATAGTGAATGCACAAAAAATTGCAATACGGTGACGATATCGGGGACTGCGTCTGACGACAAAGGAATTGTGAGTGTGAAATGGTCGAAATCATCAGGTAGCTCCGGGGAGTGCAGCGGAGTTTCACCATGGAGCACTTGGAGCACTGGTGACATCACTATTCCCGATGATGGCGACGACAGTTACAGTGACACAATAACAGTTACTGCGATTGATACGGCGGGAAATAAGGGTACCGATACGCTCAAGGTCAACGTGCTTGAAAGAACGCCTGGTGATGCGTGGACAAGCGTGGCTATGGTGTCTCTGCCGATCATACCGGATGAGACCGATCCTAAGGCTGCAATTGATTTCTACACAAATTGTTGGGCGATGTATGATACACAATCTAATGCTTATGTCATGTATCCTGATGATCTAACTTGGTTTGACCCGGCGGATCAAACACCCGGGCGTGGGTTCTGGGTACGCTTCGGCAGTACGCATTTGACGCCAACGGGGATTATACCATCGCAGAAAAACCCTGCGACAATTCATCTGTATGCGGGTTGGAACATGATCGGCAATCCGTTTGTGAAGGATGTTACCTGGGATTCTGATGCCATAAAGGTTAATTATATGGGGAGCAGCGTCACCCTCAGAGAGGCGGATAGTCTCGTCTGCAATTATGCCTGGGGATGGGATCCTGATGCTGGTAGTTACTATCTGGTATATGACAAGTCCGTGCTGCCTGATGCGGTTGGAGTATTGGCGCCATGGCAGGCATTCTGGATCAAGGCTAAAGCAGAGTGTGACCTAATACTGCCTGCGCCTTAATTAGCTGGGAGATTCAAATATAATGAAGTTGATTAAAACAAATACTGCGGTGCTGGTAATTGCATGCATTGGTGTAGTATTGGTTGCCGGATGTGGTGGCGGCGGAGGCGGAACGCCTGCGCCGGATACAAGTGGTCCGAAAATAGAAAATATGAAGGCAGACACGTCATCCCTTACATTTGTAGGGGGAAACGTGACGATTATGGCTGATGTGACGGATGCTTCCTCTATTAGCTCTGTGAAGGCTGCTGTAAGCAAAGGCGGTAAACTGATATCTGAAAAGGCGATGACGCTAAGTAGCGGCAGCACTTATCAGGCTGTTGTGACCGCTCCGTCCAACATATCATCGGCTTCCCTGACCTGTACGGTTGTCATATACGCAGTAGATGCCAACAGCTTGCAGTCTCATGAACAGTTTTCGTTCAATGTGCCGGTCGCCGGAAACATCCCTCCCTCGGATCCTTTCTGAAAATGGATATAGCTTCTAAGCCGCGCGAATTAAAAAGCGCGGCTTAGTGTCACTATGTACAAATATTTCCATTAAGAAGGGTTATATATATATGGTATAGAAGCAAATTTCTAGTTGCGTTTATTCTGCCGGAGCGTGTATTATTATATAGTCAAAATAAATGCAGTGTACTATCCAGGGAGCATAGTCAATGCGGATTGAGATTCCCGAACCTGAGTCGGTAATACTGGTTCCTTCCACACCCGAACACCCGCATAATGGTGAAGCGGATATGATTCGCCTGAAGAATGGCGATTTGCTGCTGGCATACGGGCAGTGGTGTGGGAAAAACGACATGGATGCCGCCGAGATAAGATGTATCACATCATCTGATGGCGGCAAAACCTGGTGCAACGATAGTGTGCTGCTGCCGAATGAAGGCAATATCGCAACGTACTCGGTTTCTCTACTTCGCATGCAAAACGACGAGATCCTGATATCTTATGGCGTAAAGGAATCTCTTGAAGACCGCAATGTTTACTTCCGAAAATCCTCAGATGAGTGCAAAACATGGAGTCCTCGGGTCAAATTGGAGGTTCCGCCAGCCTGGTATTCCAGATATACAGGAATCAGCAACAACAGGTTGATCCAACTCGGCAGCGGACGTATTTTGGCTGCCGCATGGTCCGGATGGGCAAATGACAAAACCATAATAGGTTTCACTGCCTACTCAGATGATTATGGTAAAACTTGGCGCAAGAGTGAGGATGTGGACATCCGAACAATTGATCCGTCAAGCAGCTATGGTGCGGACAACCCGGCAGTTGTGGAGCTTAGAGACGGCAGAGTGATGATGTTCGTCAGCACCGAAATGGGTTGTCTGGCAAAGAGCTATTCAAAAGACCAGGGCAGAACCTGGACACGCCCGGTTCGTGTACGGGAGCTTGTAGCGCCGAAAGCGCCGGCCACGATTGCTCGAATTCCCGCCACCGGCGATCTACTTTTGGTCTGGAACTTCGATGAACAAAGACGCTGTCCGCTGAACTCGGCTATTTCTAAAGACGATGGAAAGAGCTGGAGCCACATTAGAGTGATAGATGACAGCAGTAACTCCACCTATGTCAGCATTACGCATGTTGACGGCAAGATTCTGTTGACATACTGGTCATATGATTCCACCGGCACCAGCCTGATCCTCAAGTCCTTCGATCACAAATGGTTCTACCAAAAGAACAAATAAGCACATTCAATTCCATGCAGCCTCACTAAATTAACCTCAGCGCATCTACGCTCCGATGTTCGAACCGCTCATCACCGATCAGATATTGCCTCAATAGCTGTTGCTATGAGTCACAAAAGAAGTGCGATAGTGGCTGTGACAAAATAAATCTGCACAAAACCGCACAATTCCATTGACAAACACGGATGAGCATGGTAAAACAAAGGTAAGTCATAGAGTCAGGATAGTAAGCTAACTTTCTGAATCCTTGACAAGTGGCCGGTAAGTGAGAGTGCGGGTGAGCCACCTCTGTATTGGAGGTGGCGCTCGCCCGCAAAAAAGTGCTGAGAACCTCAGAGAAGGCTCCTGCACTGAGAAGAAGACGAGGTGGGGAATAGCAGACACCATGAATGCGGCCGGATAAACCATTCCCTTTTTCGTCAGTTCACTTCGCACGCTGTGAAAGTCCGTGCGTCAGACTAACTCCACAAGGAGTGACATGTTAGAAAGGAGACTGCAAGATAATGCAAAAAGCAAGATGGATTACACTGTTGGCCATCGTCTGTATCTGTGTAATGTCGATATCGGCATATGCGCAGCTACCGTCGACAAACTGGCCAAAATCCGGGCGTGACTACTACAACAGCAGCAAGAGCCCGGCAACTTCAATTGCAAAGCCGGCTCCGAGTTGGCGGCATACGATTGAGGTGGTTCAGGGTGAGATTCCCTCATACGAGGGTGTCAAAATCGGTCCTGACGGAAACATATACGTTCAGTGGGACGACTATTTCGGTCTGGGCAAGTATTCTTCCGCAGATGGAAGTCAGATGTGGCAGGCCTCTGGTTTTACCTCCAACGATAACCATGGCTGGTATAACGGTCCGACAATCTGGAGCAATGGCACCACTGAGATGATCCTCGCCTGGATGGGCGGTGAAGATGATGATGGCGGCAACCCTCCAGTTTACTCCAACTCCCATGCAACGATAGGTGCTGGAAATACGAGCACCGGTGCGTTTATATGGGAATCCGAAGCCCTCAATGATCCGAGCACAGGCCACTCGTCGCTGGGCGGATATCGTGGTTATGGTACCAATTCTTCCGCGGCTGTTGGTCCTGATGGTACCATATATTTGGGCAATATGCTGTATTCATTTTATGGCCCCTATGGCCCCCTGAAGGCGATTAACCCGTCTAACGGCACGGTCAATTGGACTTACAACACATACGGCGTGGGTCGAAGCCTCGGCTCCTGTGCTGTCAAGCAGGTAAGTTATGGCGGCGGATTGAAAAACGTCATCTACAATTCCGGCGGCGTATACTATGAAGAATGTGCTCCTGGCGAGTTCATGAACGATTTATTTGCAGTGCGCGATGACGGCACAAATGCAACCCTGCTCTGGACAGCCGACTATACCAACACCGGATTCTTCACATCAGGCCCGGTGCTTTCAGGTGATGGAGCAACGCTCTATGTAGCAGGCCGCGATGGCTGGGCATGGCATAGCGAAAACACCAATGTCATTTATACCTATCCGGACACTCTGTTTGCATATAATGCCGACACTGGTGCAAAGAAGTGGTCGATACAGACCGGTGGCACACACGCAGTATCTCCTGCGCTTGGCGCCGACGGTACGATATACGTTGTCGGCGGTCACTTTAGGACCGGCGCAAAGACTGACGTGCCTCCGATCAATACTCCGGGCAAGGTCATTGCCGTCACAGATAACGGCAGTTCCGCTACGGTCAAGTGGACATATGAACTGCCTGATGATGTCGATTCCGATACCTCGGCTTTAGCGACAATCAACACGACACCGACTGTTATATATGTTGCAACCGGTAACGGCAGACTCTTCTGCATACAGGATCAGGGCACTTATGGCAAGCTCCTCTGGACCTGGCAGGCAACTGATCTGAAGTTCTGCTGCTGGGGCAGTGTAGGTTATACACCGCCGACACCGGCTGTGGCTGATGACGGCACATTGTATGTTGCCTTCAACGATCAGCTCTTCAAGTTCCCGGCTGGTTTCAATCCCAACAGCCCTGAAGGCATAAGTGGAACAGTCAAGGATGCCGACGGCAATCCTATTGCAGGCGCATGGGTGTCCGCATCTACATCTACCAATCCTCTTGCCGACAACGCAAGCAGGTTCTGGACGAAGACTAACCCTGATGGTTCCTATCAGATATCGCCGGACACCGTCGGCACATACTATGTGGCGGCGAGTGCGGTCGGTTACGAGGGAAGCGCTAATCAGACAGCTGCCATCAATGCATTCACAGATAAGATCACCAAGGACTTCACTCTTGGTAAGGCTAAGTTCAACTGGGCGATTGGTTCCAGTGTAACCAGCACGGATGAAAACAGCAGCTATCCGGCTGTCAACATTGTTGATGGATTTGCGACCGGGGACACTGCTACTCGTTTTGCATCAACAGGCTCAGCTCCTGTTCTGACCATAGATCTTGGACAGGAAAGATCAGTAAATGAAGCTGTGATCTACTCCTGGTGGATGTGTCCGAGCAGCTATTCATTGGAATACAGCAAGAATGGCACTGACTGGACAACTCCGGGTATATACGGAAAACCCTACGAAACCACAGCAGGCAACGGCGGTTTCCCGATTGACTGGTATGCCGCCGATCCTACGATCTCCGGTCCTCCATATGCTGCCGTTAATGTCGGTCCTGGCGGACAGAAGACCGCTGTGGCTGTTATCAAGTTCCCGTCTGTGAGCGCACAGTATTGGAGACTAAACGTTAGTGCAGCCAGTTACGGTGTTGTAGGAAGCTATACTTCTACAAAGAATGGATCACCTTACGCATCTATCTGGGAAGTCGAACTCCGCGACCCGTCAAAGGAAGCGCTTGAGCCTACTATCGCAGGTGCAAAGTCCGGCGAAGAAGGTGATCCAGTCAAAGTCAACGGCGCGGTAGTCACTGCTACTGCTGGCGGCGGCGTGGCTACTGACACGATCTTCGTAGAGGAAGCAAACCGCACAGCAGGCATCAAGGTTCAGATGACCGGCATGCCGGCGACGATACAGTTTGGCGACAAGGTCAACATTGCCGGTAAAATCTACACTGCCAATGGTGAGAAATACATTGCTGCTACCTCTATTTCCCGCGCGACGACGACCGCCTCTCCTGACGGTCCTGCGGTTGCCGAACTCAGCATGAACAACAAGGCTGCTGGTGACAGCGTGTCTCAGGGTATGTTCATCAAGACATGGGGCAAGGTCTCTGACTCTGCAACCGGCAGCTTCAAGATCAGCGACGGTTCTGCTTCGCCGATCAAGGTACTGTGCAGCAGTACGGCTACCATGCCTGCGGATAATGATTACATCAGAGTCCGCGGTGTTGTCGGCAAAGATCTTGACGGCACGGTTCTCTACATGAGAGATGAGCGGGCAGACTGGGCCTATGATTCGGACGATATGCACGCTCTGCCGTTTACCGGCGCATACGACTATCCGATCCAGTATCTGGTGCTCGGTCCGTATACGGATGAGGGCAAGACCAGAACTCAGCTTCTTGCTGAGGACTTCATTGGAGAGACATCGATCGGCACAACGATTATGCCGGCTGATGGCCTTGCGACCGCGGGCAAGACTTGGTTCACAGCGACAAGTGCTGACGGCATTCTGGATCTGAATGCTGCGTTTGGTGGAGTGACACCGAATGCAGTTGCATACGTATACCTCTATGTATGGTCCGAGACTGCTTCGCCAAGCGTTGGATTGGTGACTGGTTCCGATGACGCACTTAAGTATTTCGTCAACGGCGCTCAGGCATTCAGTATTGACGCAGCACGCGGTTGCACCATCGGTATAGATGGTCCGACTGCTATCACGCTGAATAAGGGTCTGAACAGTATACTGTTCAAAGTTGTCAACGGTGATGGTGGCTTCGCTCTTGCAAGCCAGATAGTTGATGTCGAGGCCTATGGAGGAACCGGGTATGGTGGTTACACTCCATTCGCCGGACTGGGCTACTCACTCAACCCTGCGACTCCGTAGGGCAAACGACAAAATGTGCGGATTCTTCGCACACAATAGATAACGAAATCAGGTGGGGTCAACAGACCCCACCTGATTTCTCATAAAGCCCCCTCGTTTTACAATGCAATATGATCTATTTGCATCAGCAATTCTATTCCTCCGGTTAGCGACATTTTAATTATGAAATATTTTGCATAACGCAGCAAATTCCCTATTGACAAACAAGTAAAGAGAAAGCATAATGCCCTTGTCACATATGCTGTAGCATTAACTGTAGCGCAGATTGTAAAATCGTCAATCACTGTAATCCGTAGAAAGCGCGCATAACCGTTTTTCGTTACAGTTTGATCATTTTTCGGTGGCGTACTGCGTGTTTCTCAGCTAATATCCTGGTACGCATCATTAAAGCGTAGTGGCCGTGAAAGAGGACGCCGCCTCGAAAATACGAGGCGGCTACTCCTCGGTAAATTATGCGTTGAGGGCTTCAAAGAAAGCCCCCTCGTATTCGTGAAGGGAGGATTTCATTACCGGAGTTTTTGCGCAAGCAACAATGTTTGTGCTTAACCATCTCTACAACAAAGAGATGACAATAAGAGAGGAGAGGACATATAATGCAGAAAGCAAAATGGATCGTGTTATTGGCAGTAGGCTGCATCCTTGCGATGTCAATATCGGCATACGCACAGATACCGAGTAAAAACTGGCCGAAGTCCGGACATGACTATCACAATAGCGGCCACAACAGCGCAGCTACATCAATTGCAAAACCTATTCCTGAATGGCAGGTGAATGTTGATGCACAAACAACTCCAGCCCGTTGGAATACGGATACAAATAAGTCGGTTACCCATAACGGTATACAAACTGATCCGGATGGGAACATTTATCTATTTGCCGACTTTGACTTTGCGCTTGCTAAGTACGACACCAACGGGAACTTTATATGGTACAAGACCAAGGCCGAAGTAGGCTATGATGATAGTGTTGTGGCTTTTAATGGTATTACCATTTGTGGCAATGACACAAGTTGGTCGATACTGAGCCCACTTGGATACCTTCCGTCATCTCATGGGTTAATTAAAAAAATCAATGCAGATGGAACAATCCCAGGCTGGATAACCTCACCGAAAATCAATACGTATATCTGCACATATCCGGGATATGCAACTTCTCAGACACCATTTAGTTGCGATTCCAATATTGCAGTCGGTCCTGATGGAACAGTATACTGGGGTAATATGAGGTGCTCTCCTGCTGATCCGCAGGGTCCGGTGATGGCATATAATTCGCTGGATGGAACTGAGAAGTGGCATTTCAACACAGCCAGTAAAGGCCAGGGCAGAATGCATGGATCATATGCAGTAGGCTACCTTGGTGGTAATAACATTATCTATAGCACTGGTTTTCAATGCTATGAGCATTCCGTTAACGATGGCATTCCCAGCATTATTGCATTGCGCGATGATGGAACTGCCTCAACATACCTTTGGGGCGTAGCAGGAAATACTAATGCTGGTTGTTTCCAGGGTGCTCCAGTGCTCTCCGACGATGAAAGCACGGTATATTGCGCCGGCAAGCAGACCTATATGCAGAGTAGATCAGCGATCAAAGTCGGTTTTGTTTGCAGTAATCAGTTTGTTGCATATAACACATCAAATGGTTCTGTGAAGTTCAAACTTGCTACTGGTGGAAACCATGCCTATTCACCTGCACTCGGTTCAGGTAATATGATATATGTGTGCGGCGGAACCAACCCAGGATGCGATAGTGGCTCTTCATGGTCATATCCTCCTGGCAGCAATCCAGCCGGTAATCTGGTTGCCATTTGGGATGGCGGTCAGAACAATGGTGTTATTAAGTGGACTATGGTTTTGCCGGATGATGGCGCTTCCGATACAACGGCTTGTGCCACTATTACCGACAACGATGGCAAGAATGTAATTTACCTTGCTTCCGGAAACGGCCGAATCTACTGCATAAGGGATGAGGGCGAATACGGTAAGATTCTTTGGGAGTACTTTGCTCCTGACCTGAAATACACTACTTGTTCGACCAGCTGTACCATGGTTCCACCCAATCTGGCAATAAATGATGATGGGTCAGTGTTAGCCGTCCTGAAGGGCAGAATGTTCAAATTCCCGGCAGGTTTCAGCATCAGTGCTCCTGAGGGTATAACCGGAACGGTTAAGGATGCCGATGGCAACCCGATTGCGAATGCATGGGTATCAGTAAGTACATACTCGCAGCCATTGGCTGATAACCCCAATAGAATGTGGACAAAAACAAACGCTGACGGCACCTATCAAATAACGCCGAAGTTTGATCCCGATGCCACATTCCCGGTATCGTATAATGTTGCTGCCTGTGCGCTAAATTATGAGGGCAGTGATAATATTACAGTTACATTTTCAGCCGCAAATACAAAAATATCCGGCACAGACTTTACTCTAGAAAGTGCCAAGTATGACTGGGCAAGGACTGGCACAATCACTGCATCAAATGAGAATACCAGTTATCCGGCAGCCAATGCAATTGATGGATTGGTAACAGGTAGTTGGGCTACTCGCTGCCAGGCCACTTCTTTGCCTGTAACCTATACGATTGACCTTGGATCGCCTCAGAAAATAGACGAGGCTGTGATCTACTGGTGGTGGATTGCCGGTGCTTCATACACTCTGGAGTATAGCACGGACAACGGTGTAAATTGGAACCCAGCGTATGCAACCACAGTGACTGATAACCGCGGGTTCCCTGTTGATTTTTACGGTGCCAATCCTACTGTTGCATTTCCGGTAAAGATCACAGCAGGTACAAACATTGGTGGTCAGAAGACTGCTGTCGATGTTATCAAGATCCCATCGTCTGTTCCGGAAGCACAGCTCTGGAAATTAACGATTACGTCTGCCAGGTATGGTGTAGTCGGCGGCGTCACAAGCCTGTCATCTGCTTCCACACCATCTATGTGGGAGATCGAACTTCGCGATCCATCGAAGGTTGCTGCGCAGTCAACAGTTGGTGGCGCACGAGCACTTGAAGTTGGTCAAGCAGCTATCATAAATGATGCTGTCGTTACAGCAACGTGCGATGGAGGTGGTGTTCCGACCGACACTATATTCATAGAATCAGATGATCGTAATGCAGGTATGCGTGTATACAAGAGCGGAGTATCCTCCAGTATACACTTCGGTGATAGGGTTTATGTGTATGGCACTGTTGCTGTTACTGCTGACGGTGAGAAATATATAAATGCAGGCACGGTAGCTCGCCTGACAACAACCACCGACCCCGCCTGTCCATTACCTGCCGATATGGCAATGAACAACAAAGCCGCTGCTGATGCAATTAGCCAGGGAATGCTTGTCGACACTTGGGGCAAGGTCTCCAATTCCACGGCAGGCAGTGGAAACTTCGCAATCAGTGATGGCTCTGCCAGTCCGATCAAGGTACTTTGCAGCACGACTATGACTCAGCCCGTCAATGATGACTACATCAGAGTGCGTGGCGTTGTGGGTAAGGATGCCGACGGCCCCGTTCTCTATATGAGAAATGAGAGAGCTGACTGGGTCTACGGAGCAGATGACATGCACGCCCTGCCGTTCACGGGCGCATATGACTACCCGATCCAGTATCTGGTGCTTGGTCCGTTCACCACTGATCCTGCTCCAACCAATGCTTACGACCTGATTGATGAGGACTTCATCGGTGAGACATCAATCGGCACGACGGTTATGCCGTCTGCGGGTCTTACAACCGCAGGCAAGACCTGGACTGTGGGGACAAGCGCTAATGGCATACTCGACATCAACTCAGTGCTCGGAGGAACCAATGCCTCTTCAGCGGCTTATGTTCAGCTGTATTTGTGGTCCGAGACCGAGGCGCCTGCTGTGGCGATAGTAACCGGTTCTGATGACTGGTTGAAGGTATATGTCAATGGAGTCCTGCAGTATACGAAGGATGAATCGGAATTTCCTACTGGTCGAAGCTGCGCAATCGGGCAGGATGGTTCATATAACATCACTCTTCATCAGGGCTTGAACAGCTTACTCTTTAAGGTTGTAAACAACACCGGCACGTTCAAGCTTTCCAGCCAGTTCGTTGACAGCGATTCCTATGGAGGCACCGGTTATGGTGGTTATACTCAATATATGGCCACTGGACTGGGCTACTCACTCAATCCTGCGACTCCGTAGGGCAAACAACAAAACGTGCGGATTCTCCGCACACAATAGATAAGTGAAATCAGGTGGGGTCAAATCGGCTCCACCTGATTTTTGTAATATCAGCCACACCAGGCCACTGCGGCGATGAATCCACCACACACGCTAACTGCCAACATCCAATTAAAAAGAACTAAAAAGCACTTACATGCTGCAGCGTTTATGACAGCAAGTGATGTATTAATAGCGATACAAAATATCACCTCAATAAAGTACAAGAGATCGGTTAAATAGCAACTGAAATATCAATTATGTACATATTTGTGTTGACGACCCGTAATCACCATGGTATAGATGGTAGTGATGAGTCAGTAGCCGTTGAGGAAAGCTGACTGCAATCCGGTGGCCGGATTGGCAAGTGCGAGAGTGCCGCCTCGGATCTTGGGGCGGCATTCAGCATCGAGCAATAACGGATAATAATCTAGATGCAGTGAACAGTTGATAACACAACAAGAAACTGGCGGAACACATATCCGTAAGTACTTGCTGGTTTGTGCCTAGTCATGCGTAAAAGTATGCCTCAGGCAAACTGCATATTAAAAAGTAGTGGCCGTAAAGCACAGAGAAAGCCGCCTCACATTGCGAGGCCGCTGCACTTTGGCTAATTCAGCGTTGAGGGCTTCAAAGAGAGTTCCTTCGCAATTGAGTAAGGAGGAGACATAAAGGCATGCGGAACCCGGAAAGAAAGCACAAGATTAGCTCCATATCCGGAATAACCGCTCAGAAAATTCTACACTTGGATAAAAGTATAAACAGCAGTTTGTTTATGCACGTTTGTTCTCACTTAAAAAGTCACTAAAAGAAAAGGAGAGGAAGTAATGCATAAGACAAGATTTATCGTATTATTGGCCATAGTCTGCGTCTTCGTGATGTCAATACCGGTATTCGCGCAGTTGCCGACTGCCGGTTGGCCAAAGTATCAGCACGACGCATACAACAGTGGCCGCAGTTCCGCTACGGTAATAGCTAAGCCGTATACGGAGTGGTCAACTGCCGCCGGTTTTGCAATAACCCGTGCGGGGTTAGTGCTGGATTCGAGTGGTAATGTTTATGCTATGTCGCAGTATAATAACCCATTGGTGAAAATCACTTCCGGTGGAACTGTCGACACAGGATTTACCTGGACTGCGGGTTCAACGACAGCAAGCAGTGCTAATAGAAACGGCCCATTGCTGTTTGATGACGGCACAAGCCAGTACGTTGTCATAGGCCCCGGCAGAAGTGCTGCAGATGCCACTATGGGACATACATTTGCAGGATACATGTCAAACGGCAGCAGCGCATGGAGTTCCGATCTTTATTCGACATTCCCCGGCTCCATCGGAAACAGCTATACCAGCCCTGCGGTGGGAGAAGATGGAACCATCTATACCCATGGTCAGCAGTGGACCTATAGTGATGATGGTCCGATCGTTGCCCTAAATGCTAATGGAACCACAAAGTGGACGTTCAATGCTCCTTCAGCCTCAGGGATGAACAGCCTCGGCTTCGGCGGTATCAATGGCGCGCTTGCAGTGCAGCGGATACCGGCCAGCGGCGGCGTAGCTGCTCATAACAGGATATTTATCTCCGGAGGCAACCACTTCGACAGCTATGATCTAGCTTATCGCAGTGCTCGGCATAAATATCAGGTGATTGCCATCGATGACATGGGCACTTATGCAGAGTTAGTTTGGGGTGCCTACAATCCCTGCTATTCATACGGCCCTCCTTCAATCTCGAATGACGGCAACACCGTGTATGTCACCGGCGGTAACTCCTGGGAATACTGTGACGGTCACAGCCCGATAGCATATACATACAATACGCTGGTTGCGTATGATGCCGAAACAGGCGGCAACAGGTCCACCTTTAGCAATCAAAGGTGCCCTGGCGATGGCGTTGTTACTGATGGTAGAGCTGATGGTTCGTATTGGGCAGGTGATGCCAACATTCCTGACAACTCCGGTGAGGTGGATTGGATTACCAACTACAAGGACACAGGCGGTCCCAAGTGGAAACTAGACACCGGTACTGAAAGTGTGTTCCCGCCAGCTATCGGCGCGGATGGCACACTCTATGTTGCCAGCTCGTTCATTTATAGCCAATTGACCAGCAAGCTGGGACGAGTCGTTGCTGTCACTGACAATGGTGACCATGGCACTATCAAGTGGGCTTTGGACCTGCCGGATGACGGTTCGTCCGAGTGCTCCAACATCGCTGTTACCAACACCAACCCGGCTGTTCTTTATGTAGGCACGGGCAATGGTCGGTTGAGTGGCGGTCGCATCTATGCCATTAAAGATATGGGCACTTACGGCAAGATCCTTTGGACCTATCAAGATATTAATGAAGGCGCTGCCGGTAAGTGGCCTCTTTATCTTGCGCTTGACGATAGTGGCAACCTCTATGCGGCAATCAACAACTTAGTAAGAAAGTTCCCCGCCGGATTCGACGTTAACAATCCGAACGGTATCAGCGGTTATGTCAAGGACAGCGCCGGTAATCCTATTAATGATGCCTGGGTATCAGTAAGTACGAGCGGTACCTTATACCCACCGGCAGGTGGCGATAAACAGAGGATTCGGACACGGACAGATGCCGATGGCTACTACCAAATGGGTATCGCGGCCGCCGGTACATACTATGTTGCGGCAACTGCTCCCAGCTACAAGGGCACTACCCTTTCGGGCAGTCTGAGAGCAATCTATACTGCGACAAACCTATCAAACGTTAATAAATTCAACCTAACACTTGTACCGGCTGGTTTCAACTGGGCTTGGGGCGCAAACGCAACCTGCTCGAATGCAGATGCCAGTTACCCCGCAAGCAATGCAGTGGATAATGATCTTAACACTCAGTTCAGGGCTACAAGCCTGCCTGCGTCTCTCGTGATTGATCTTGGTTCCGCCAAGACCATCAACGAAGCCGCTTTCTACTGGGGATCAGACTTTGCAAGTGCATATACCGTACAATATAGTAATGACCAAGTGACTTGGACTACGGCTAATGCATATACCGTAGCAACAGGCAATGGTGGATATCCATTGGATTGGAATGTCAGCACCACCAATCCTGGTAATACTGGTGCGCCGTACATGAAGACCGGATATAATGTACTCAAGCTCAATGCCGCTACTGCTAGATATTGGCAGATAAACGTCACAGCAAGCGCCTTAGCGACAACCGGTGCCGCAGCGACCGACGTATGGCTTTGGGATGTTGAGCTTCGTGACAGCACATTAGCGGCGCAGCCGGCTACCATTGCTGGAGCAAGGAATACTCCTGACGGCGCCCCTGCCAAGTTCGACAATGCGGTTGTTACCAACGTTGTCGATGCCAATACGCTCTTTGTTGAATCCGCGAACCGCACAGCCGGTATTCGCGTCAACAAGACCGGCGGAACTGCCGGTATTTACTTTGGTGACAAAGTCTCCGTAAACGGAGTAGTAGGCAGCAGCAATGGCGAGAAGTACATTGCGGCAACAACGCTTACCCGCACGACGACAACTCAGTCACCTGACGGCCCGGCAATCGCTGAGCTTAGTATGAACAACAAGTCTGCTGGTGACAGCGTGTCTCAGGGCTTGTTCATCAAGACATGGGGCAAGGTCTCAGATTCTACGCCCGGCAGCTTCGTGATCAGCGACGGTTCCGCTTCGCCGATCAAGGTGATCTATGACAGCAGTGCTTCGTTTGCCCTGCCTGTGGATAATGATTACATCAGAGTGCGCGGCGTTGTGGGTAAGGATGCAGACGGCACTGTTCTCTATATGAGAAGCGAGAGAGCCGACTGGGCTTATGACTCAGACAATATGCATGCTCTGCCGTTCACCGGCCAATACGACTATCCGATCCAGTCTCTGGTGCTTGGTCCGTTCACTGATGCCAACAAGACCATGGCCGAGCTTTATGCTTGGGATCCAATCGTAGAGACAACCATCGGCGATTCGGTGAAACCGGTCGCAGGACTGGAAACCGCAGGCAAGACATGGTTCGTTGGAACAAGCAAAGACGGCATACTTGACCTCAATGCGGCATTCGGAGGAGATGATACCGAAAGTGGCGCTATCTCTAAATCTGTTGCCTATGTGTTCCTGTATGTCTGGTCCGAGTCTGCAACTACGCTTGACGCTACTGCCCTTGCAACAGGCTCCGATGACTGTTTGAAGGTTTACGTCAATCAGTCAATTGTATCCGGCGCAAGCTACTACAGTGATGCTGGACGCGGAGTCGACATCGGTCAAGAAAAAGGTACAATCACCCTTAATCAGGGTTTGAACAGCATACTGCTCAAAGTCGTCAATGGCAGTTCTGGCTTCGCTGTCTCCAGCCAGATAGTTCCGGCGGATTTTGAAGGTTATAATGGTTATGGGTGTTATGGTCCATATACGGCCACAGGACTTGGTTACTCACTCAATCCTGCAACTCCGTAGGGCAAGCAACATAAGACGTGCGCATAGTCGCACTGACTAACGTAAAGCAGGCGGGTCAACATCTGACCCGCCTGCTGCTATTACAATATGTTAAGCCTGGTTTTCGACATTATGCTCCAGCCGTGAACAGACCATATGCTGTAGCAATTTTATATCCTGCTTAATATTGCAGGCGAAATCTAAAGAAAAATTGCATAATTATAGTTGACAGCAGCCAATCACCATGGTATACATTATATTGAACAAGTTACTCTGGTTTGCAAGCATTCCACGATTCGGGTAATGAGATTTGCAGTGCAGGTCTCAGGCGGAAAGATTCGTATAGAGCGCTGCAAAAGATATTTTCAAAACACTCTCATTCCACCTTGACAGGCAGACAATCACATGATACATTGCATCCAATAGGGTGTGCATAATGGTATGACAAACATACGTATTGCATGGCGGTTGTCTTTTATCTTGATAGGTGGGCTAATACATTATAGGGTACAACCATTTGGTCTTGTTGAGTGGTATGATAAACATACATATGCAATAAGTTTGATTACGAGTTGTCTGTGGCAGGCTGCAGATTTGAAGATATAGTGGCCGTAAAGCACTGAGGACGCCGCCTCGCATTGGGGCGGTTGATCCTCGGTAAATTATGCGTTGAGGGCTTCATAGAGAGTCCCTTCGCAATTGATAAGGGGGGTACATAGAGGAAGGCGGGAGCCGGACTTGGTGCAAAATCTATTCCAAATCCGAAATTACCGCACAGAGAATCGTGTAAACAGACTAAAGCATGAACCGCAAGTCGTTTTTGCTTGAACGTTCACTCCAGTAAAAATTTTGCAAAGGAGAGAAAGTAATGCGCAAAGCAAGATGGATTGCAGTATTGGTCGTCTGTGTCTGCATAATGTCGATACCGGCATTTGCACAGTTGCCTTCAAGCGGATGGCCAAAATATCAGCGAGACGCTTACAACAGCGGGCGCAGTCCCGCCACGCTTATCGCAAAGCCGGTTGTCTCATGGACATACAGCCTTGGCTTCATGCCTTCTGTTACCGGCCTAGCGATAGATGGATCGGGTTACTGTTACGTAATGTCAACGGGTCCGGACGATGTTGTGAAGATCGCCCCGAACGGAACAGCAGCCACAGGTTGGGCCTGGACTGTTCCCGATATCGTAGGATCAACGGTCACAACCAACCGCAATGGTCCGACACTCTTTGACAACGGCACCAATCAGAGGATCCTTGTTGGTCCAGGTAGGAGCGCAACCACAAATGCGAAGACTTACGCAGGCGTGATGGGCTCAGGATCGCTGGATTGGACGACTCCGTTCGCCTACACTGACTACTACAGCGCCACAGCCAACACCTATACCAATGATGCTGTGGGAGAAGATGGAACCATCTACACCCACACTCAGGGAGGCACCTATGCCACCGTTGACGAGTGGGGACCTCTCTTTGCCCTAAACAGTGACGGCACCTACAAATGGATGTATAACAGCTTTATTGTTGCCGGGACAACGTATTTTAACGGCATCGGCGGCTGCAACGGCACATTCGCCGTTAAGAGAATCCCGGCCAGTGGAGGAGTCCCTGCTCACAACCGTATTTTCATCTCAGGCGGTGAAAGATACGCGTATTGGCAAACACGGACGAGTATTCATAAATATCAGGTGTACGCTATTGATGACATGGGCACCTATGGCGATCTGGTGTGGGGTGCATTCTGTGAGAACGCATATGGCCCTGCCTCTATCTCAAATGACGGAAGCACATTATATGTAGGCGGTTCGGACAACTGGGGATCATATGCCACACCCGCTAGTGGCTATCCTACTCCGACACCGAATCCGGCGAACTGCGCCTCCACATTATATGCATACGATACCAACACTGGCGGAAAAGACCCAATTGATGCATATAAAGGCACAGGTGAAGCCAAATGGGCTATCCATACAGGCAGCCAGCACATACACCCGCCCGCGATAGGCGCTGACGGGACTCTCTATCTCTCAAGCACAGGCGCAGTTCTCGCCACCGCCATAAATGGATCTACCTTTGATGAGAGCTATAAGTATTTCAGGACCAACGTTGGGAGAGTCATTGCAGTAACGGACAACGGCAACAGCGCAAGCATCAAGTGGACACTTGAATTGCCTGACGACTGCTGGCAGGACACCTCCAACATCGTGGTCGCCAACACCGATCCTCAGGTGCTGTATGTCGGCACAGGAAAAGGCCGACTTACCACCGGCGGACGCATCTATGCCATAGCCGATATGGGCGATCATGCGGAAATCCTCTGGTCATACCAGGGTATCAGTGATTCCGCAAATGCATGGCCGAGATATCTTGCGCTGAATGACAATGGCGACCTCTTCGCAGAGTTCGGTAAATACATAAAGAAGTTCAGTGCCGGAACCGGCTTTGATATAGATAATCCGAACGGAATCAGCGGTTATGTCAAAGACGCAAACGGCAACCCCATCGCAAACGCATGGGTTGCCGCATCGACTTCATCGGATCCTCTGGTGTATAGTGTCGGAAGAATCCGAACCAGAACTAATGCTGATGGCTACTATCACTTAGGCCTGGTGAATGCAGGAACTTACTATATTGCGGCTACGGCCCCTAATTACAGCGCCACTGATGATCAGACTGTGACACTTACCACAACCTCCGATGTAGTAAAGCAAAACTTTACTCTTCAGCCGGCCGGTTTCGACTGGGCTTTGGCAGCGGATGTGACTTGTCCGAACTATTTGGCAGGATACCCGCCCACCCGGGCAGTCGACGGCAGCACTTCATCGCTGTTTGCAATTGCAAAGACATATATGCCTTCGGCATTTACTATCGATCTTGGCGCTGCCAGGACTATAGACGAGTTGGCAATCTATTGGGAACAGGGCTGGGGCACATCCTTTACCATAGATTATAGTGACGATAGCTCGACATGGAACAATGTCAAGACATTTACAAACAATGATGGCGGGTTTGTTCAGAGCGTCTATCTTCAGAACAACCCGGCAAACAAAAACACTACTTATCCCATCCAGAAATGTGGATATGGAGTTGTCAGGTTTGCGCCTCAGACAGCTAGGTATTGGAGAATGCGCACCACCGCTGTTGGCGGGACAGGAAGCAACTTAGTATTCTGGGAACTGGAACTGCGCGAATCCACACTCGAAAGACAGCCGTTTACCATTACCGGAGCCAAAAACACTCCCGAGGGTGGTGGAACAGTCATATCGAGTGCGGTGGTTACGGCTACACCGGGCGGCGGCGTGCCGACCGATACTATCTTCATTGAGACCGCGGACCGCACTGCCGGCATTAAAGTCCATATGACCGGTTTGTCGACGACTGTTCAGTTCGGCGACAGTGTATCAGTTGCAGGAAAGGTCTGCACAGACAGCTACGGGCTAAGGTACGTGGAAGCTACTTCCATCACGCGTCTTACAGCTACAACCTGTCCTGACGGCCCTGCAATTGAAGAGCTCAGCATGAACAACAAGGCCGCTGCGGATAGCGTGTCTCAAAATCTCTTCATCAAGACATGGGGCAAGGTCTCCAATTCCACGACCGGCAGTTTTAAGATCAGTGATGGTTCTGCTAAACCGATCAAAATACTGTGCAGCAGCACGGCTGCCATGCCTGCGGATGACGATTATGTCAGAGTCCGCGGTGTTGTGGGTAAGGATGCCGACGGCACGGTCCTCTACATGAGAGATGAGAGGGCAGATTGGGCCTATGGTTCGGACGATATGCATTCCCTGCCGTTCACAGGCACATATGACTATCCGATTCAGTATCTGGTGCTTGGTCCGTTCACCACTGATCCTGCTCCAACCAACGCTTATGACCTGCTTGATGTGGACTTCATCGGCGAGGCATCAGTAGGAACGACAATTAAGCCTGCTGAAGGTCTTGAGACAGCAGGCAAGACTTGGAAAGTCGGAACAAGCGCCAGCGGCATTCTCGACATCAACTCAGTGCTCGGTGGAACGAATGCATCGTCAGCGGCTTATGTCCACCTGTATGTATGGTCCGATACCGAGGCGCCTGCTGTGGCGATGGTAACCGGTTCTGATGACTGGCTGAGTGTCTTTGCCAATGGAGCCCTGCAGTATTCAATTGACGAGACAACAAACTCAGGTATGTATGCTACAGGTAGAAGCTGTACAATCGGGCAGGATGGTCCATATGACATCACTCTTCATCAGGGCTTGAACAGCATACTCTTCAAGGTTGTAAACAACATCAGCACGTTCAAGCTTGCAAGTCAGTTCGTTGACAGTGAATCCTATGGAGGCATTGGTTATGGCGGATATAATCCGTACATAACCACAGGACTCGGCTACTCGCTCAATCCTGCAACTCCGTAGGGCAAGCGACATAAGGCGTGCGCATAGTCGCACTGACTAACTTAAAACAGGCGGGGTCAATTCAGACCCTGCCTGTTTTTTTGCGCTAAAAACTTATAAAAATTAGCGATGCGGATGCGCTATGGATATTACAGCATATAGCACACCATATGGCATAACAGTATTTGTATTATATAAAACACTATGATGATATATATTTTGATTGACATAACCCGACAATCATGGTATAAAGGCTAATGTCGAGCTAAGCACATAGATGTAGTGCGCCTTCTGAATAGCCGGCAACACTGTATTATAGTTAAGTGCAGTGTGGTTTTACATCAGAAAGACATGATTGAAATGAAACTGACTGAAAACATATCCGAGACTGTCTACGAACGACTGCGCGATATGATTGAATGCGGAAAACTGAAACCCGGCATGCGTCTAATACAGCGTGATCTTGCTCGGATGCTTAATACAAGCAGCATTCCTGTCGCAAAAGCAATATGCAGGTTGGAGCACGATGGGCTAGTCGTATGCGAACTCAATCGGGGCGCACAGGTCAGAGACTGGTCAGTTGATGAGATAGAATGCGCGATCATGATCAGATCGTCTATGGAGCAAATAGCTGCCGGATTTTGCGCGATTCGGGCAACCACCCAGCAGCGCGAAAAGATCAAGGAACTTGCCAAGGCATTCACAGATTGCGCGATTGTACAGGACACCGCCGGCTGTCTGAAGGCGGATTCCGACTTACATGCTTTCATTGTGCAGTGTTCGGGTTCACAATTGCTTAGTCGGACTCTCAGCAATTCCCGTGTAATTACAAACACAATCCGCAATGCAACGTGGCTGAGGCTGCCGGTATGCTGTCCAAGTATTCATGATAGTCTTGTTGATGCCATCATCTCCGGTGATGAAGAACTCGCGAAAGACCGTGCGAGAGAACATGTTGAGGAAGTGCTTTCCGATTTGTGCCGGGTCATGCATGAAAGCATGCCTAGGCCAAAAATAATGCAGTTTGCCTGATTCTTGCAATAGTCGATAATTCTCTCCCGGTGTCAAGTATGCCGATTGCAGTAAAGTGTGAGTGTGAGTGCAAGTGTGAGTATGAATTGCCTAAGGCAGGCTGCAGATTTGAAGATATAGTGGCCATAAAGCACAGAGAAGACGCCGCCTCGCGATGCGGGGCGGTAGGCTTCTCGGCAGATTTCGCGTTGAGGGCTTCATAGAAAGCCCCCTCGCAACCGAGAAGGAGGGGACATAAAGGAAGGGCGGACCCCGTGAAGAAATATCCCAATCCCGGAATAGCCGCTCAGAAAATTATCAACTAGTCAAGTATAAGCACATCAATTGTGCTTAATCATTCTTGCCAAAAACGTCACTATAAAAAGGAGAGAAAGTAATGCAAAAGACAAGATGGATTGCAGTATTAGTCTTGATCGGTGTTTTGGCATTATCGCTGGCAGCGATAGCACAGATACCGACGGCTAACTGGCCGAGATTCCAGCGTGATGCTTACAACAGCGGACGCAGCCCGGCCACAACAATCGCAAAGCCAGTATTGAAATGGCAGCGCACACTCACCATAGATTCGGCTTGCTCAACGACCGCCTGGTCGGACGTCGCCAAGTGCGGAATCATCGTTGATCCTGACGGAAACGTGGTTGTGAGCTGTTCTAGGCCCTGGTCACTTGCCAAGTTTAACTCATCAGGTGTATTGCAGTGGAACACTAGCATACCTACCCTCTGTAAACCGGGCGACAACAATTACGACGCCATGCTGGGCGGCCCTGCTGTCACTGGCACAAACAGCAACTATAGCTACCTGGCTGGACCCGGGTTTGATGCATCCGGAAACGGGACCAACCTTTTTATGCATGACATAAATCCGGCTTCAGGAGCTTCTGCGTGGTCTATAAACTGCGCTCTCAAACCAAACTCCTGGAACAGATATGCAGCCTGTACTCCTACAGTTGCAGCCAATGGCGAAATTTATGTCACCACAGCCTTTAGCTCATACGGCGACCTGAGTGGAATGGTTCAGGCAATTAATCCGACCACCATGGCCCGAGACTGGGGCTATGGAGATTCCCAAGATAGTGGCGGAAACTTCCAGCCCACTTTGGAAAGTGGTGTAGGACCCGAAACCGGAACGTGCCTTGTCATTCCGATGGATGTAAGCGGCACGACCAAGAACGTGATCTTCAGGGGCGGTGGATGGATTTACGATTGGACGACCATTACCAGCCCGAATTACATCCCGCACAAGAGCTTTATGGCCCTTGCCGACAACGGCACTGGTGTACAACCTACACTCCTTTGGCAAAAAACATTCGGCTTCCATAGAAGCCAGCCGGTCATGTCCAATGACGGAACTAAAATGTATATTGCCGGTTTCGACCAGTGGTATAACAATGGCTCAGCTACCGACCATGCATGCAAGGAGCTGACTTCATTCAGCCCGCTCACCGGTGTAGCTAATTGGCAGATCGATCTTCCCACCAGTTGTATGTTCTCACCGGCTGTCGGCGCGGACGGAACCCTGTATGTTACCGGTTCCGCCATAGACCCGATCCCGACAAACAATCAGGGTTCCAGAGTGAGATATAATCCCAGCGGCAGACTGGTCGCAGTAACAGATAACGGCACTTCCGCCACAATCAAGTGGACCCTGGACATGCCCGGCGAACTGGGCGCTGATATGTCCAATGCTGTTGTTATCAGCAACAGCAGCCATAAGATCGTTTATGTGGCTGCTGGAAAAGGTCATGTATACTGCGTTGAGGACCTTGGAGATCATCCAAAGATTCTCTGGGCTTATAACGCAAACATCTCCAACTATATCCAGCCGAATGGATATAACATATCCTGTGGCACAAACCGTCCAATAGGCTCATATAATGTTCCTATCCCCGGCAGCCTTGCATTGGCTGACGACGGCACACTCTATGCCGGATGGGCTGACCAACTTTTGGCATTCGACACAGGATACGACACAAACCAGTCTTACGGAATCCACGGCACCGTTACGGATGCCAATGGCAATCCGGTGGCTGGCGCAATGGTATCTGTGTCAACATCAGATCATCCGCTGATTGATAACGCTGACGGCATCTACACGACAACCAACTCGGACGGCACTTATCAGGTGTCGGTCGGTGGAGTCAGCGGCAGCACAACATATTATGTGTCCTCCTGGAAAGAAGGCTATGCCGGCACTGATGCGAGCACAGTGACCCTTAGCAGCGAGACAAGCTCTGCTACGGCTAACTTTACGCTCAACAATGCAAAATTCAACTGGGCTTTGCTTGCAACAGCAGCATCAAACAACGTATATTCAACATATACTGCAAGCAAGGCTACCGATGGCGTTTTCAGCACTTGGTTCCAGACGCCTCCTGAAACCACAGCCAACTTCATTAAGAATATGCCCACATACCTTCAAGTGGACTTGGGGCAGGATAGAAGCCTATCCGAAGCCACTGTGTATTGGACATATGCTAATGCTAAATCCTATAGTATAGACTATCTCGCTGACGGGCAGGATCCGGCGACAGGGACATGGAATACACTCTACAGCACCACAACCGGTACTGGTGGGTATCCTACATCCTGGACAAGCAACGCCCTAAGCAATGCCGGCAGCATAACCTCTGTCCTTGCCGGCACTGGCACAGCCACAATGAAGGTCTTGGTCAAGATGCCTTACACTGCTGCTGCGGATACCATCAAGTTCCCCAGCACCTCTGCAAGGTACTGGCGTGTATATGCCACAGCGTCTAGCAGCAATGCTTATACGCAGCCTCAGGCATACCGTGACGATCTTAAGACCACTCAGTACATTGGTATTGGTGAGATAGCGCTCCGCGACACAACACTTGGTACGCAGCCGTACGCTATACCGGGAGCAAAGAACACTCCTGATGGTGGTGGTACAATCATCCCCAGTGCAGTAGTTACTGCTACACCCGGCGGCGGCGTGCCTACCGACACAATCTTCATTGAGACCGCGGACCGCACATCCGGGATCAAGGTCCATATGACCAGCATGCCGACGACTATTCAGTTCGGCGACAAGGTTTCTGTCGCAGGTAAAGTCTATACGACTACCGGTACCGATGAGAAATATGTCGAAGCAACGGCAATCACACGTCTGGCAACCACAACATGTCCGGACGGTCCGGCACTTGCCGAACTTAGTATGAACAACAAGGCCGCTGCTGACAGCGTGTCTCAGGGTCTGTTCATCAAGACATGGGGCAAGGTTTCCAACGTTGGGACCAGCAGCTTCAACATCAGTGACGGCTCCGCCTCGCCGATCAAGGTGCTGTGCGGCGGTGAGTTCACGATGCCTGCCAATGACGATTACATCAGAGTTCGCGGATGTGTAAGTAAGGATACGGACGGAACCGTTCTCTACATGAGAAACGAGCGAGCCGACTGGGTCTATGACTCAGACAATATGCATGCTCTGCCGTTTACCGGCACCTACAAGTATCCGATCCAGTATCTGGTGCTTGGTCCGTTCACAGCAGGCACGGACAAAGTGACGAACCTTGATACAGACTTCATTGGTGAGTCGAGTATCGGCGCCACTGTCTTCCCGGTTGAAGGTATGACAACTGCCGGCAAGACCTGGTTCAAAGCGACAAGTGCAAACGAGAAACTCGACTTGAATGCAGTGCTTGGCGGAACCAATATCAACTGCGCTGCCTACGCGCATATTTATGTCTGGTCTGACACTGAAGCGCCTAGTGTTGTTTTGGTGTCGGGTTCTGATGACGCGCTGAAGTATTATGTTAATGGTGGCACAGAAGTGTTCCGCACCGAAACAACTCACTTAATCGGCGGTAATTCTTGTCCCATTACACTGCATAAGGGCTTGAACAGTATTCTGTTCAAGGTAGTTAATGGTACGGGTGCATATACTCTAGGAAGCCAGATAGTTGATAGTGAGTATGCTGGAGGCACCGGCTATGGCGGATATGCTCCATATCCCGGCCTTGGCTACTCACTCAACCCTGTGACTCCGTAGGCTAAGTTAATACGTAATAAGTGCGGGTGACCGCACTGACTAAATGAGCAGGTGGGATCAATTTTGATCCCACCTGCTTTTTTGTGCGCCCGGCATATTTTTATCCATCGAATGCATGACAACCTCCAAGAATGCTACAGCAAATAAGCCATCACATAGCACTACAAACACGAATGAAATAATGCATCTTATAGTTGACATGCAGTTGTAATCATGGTATAGATAATAATGATAGGCTGCTAATATGATTTATTGAGTCGAATTAACATGAAGTCAACAGAACACATATCTGAGAATGTCTACCAGCAACTGCGTGATCTGATCGAATGCGGAAAACTAAAGCCCGGGATGCGGCTGGTACAATGTGATCTTGCGCATAAACTCAATACAAGCAGTATTCCGGTCGCCAAAGCGATATGTATGTTGGAACATGATGGTCTTGTCGTCAATGAGCCGAACCGCGGGGCGCAAGTTATGGATTGGTCATTTGATGAGATAGAATGCGCAATAATGATCAGGTCGTCCATGGAACAGATGGCTGCCGGATTTTGCGCGGTTCGTGCAACAGATGCGCAGCGCCAAAAGATCAGGGACTTGGCGACGGTATTTACGAACTGTGCAATAGCACAGGGCACCAAAGGCTGCCTAAAAGCTGACAGCGAACTGCATAGTTTTATAGTGCAGTGTACGAGATCACAATTGTTGAGTCGGACGTTTGCAAATTCTCGCGTTATAACAAATACAATTCGCAATACAACTTGGCTGAGACAGTCGGTGTGCTGCCCGGAGATTCATGATGCTCTTGTTAATGCCATCATCGCCGGTGATGAGAAACTCGCGAGAGATTGCGCGAGAGAACATGTTGAGCAGGTGCTTTCCGATTTATGTAGTGTCATGCATGAAAGCATGCTTCAGCCAATAAAAATGCAGCTTGCCTGATTTCTTGCGATAGTCGATGATTCTCTCTCGACTTCTTGTACACCAATTGCAACTGAGTGTGAGTGTGAGTGCAAGTGTGAGTACTAATTGTCGGGCAATCAGTGCAAGCTGCAGATTTTTATAGGTGCAGCGACCAAGTATACTCAGCTTTTTGGGTAACAGACTGGCTGTGCTACATTCAAGGACAGGTGAAGTCGGTATGACTCCGCCTGTCCTTTTTTACATATTTACTAATCATAAAGTCTGGGCGACATGAAAGACTTCTGTACTTTTTCACTAACTCCGATTCTTTGCGGGCATATGCCTGCGAAGAAAAACACCCCAACGATCACCCGCAGCAAATTCTTGCTAAACAGGCAGCGACATGCTATACTCATCGTGTGAACTTGGGCCTTTCGCAATAGCGAAGGGTCTTTTCTTTAGCGAGACGACAGAGACTTATATGTTCGACAACATCCGAGCCGATTGGAAAGCTGTGTTCCGAAACGACCCTGCCGCGCGTAATTCGTGGGAGGTGCTCACTTATGCAGGTCTGCATGCTATCTTCTGGCATCGGATTGCGAACTTCTTTTGGCGTCATAAGCTCAAGTTCGCTGCACGCCTGGTTTCGCAGACGAACCGGTTTATGACGGGTATCGAGATCCATCCCGGAGCTACCATTGCGAAAGGCTTCTTTATAGACCACGGCATGGGCGTGGTCATAGGTGAGACTGCCGAGGTGGGCGAGAACTGCCTACTCTATCATGGTGTGACTCTCGGCGGTGTGAGCCTTGAGAAGAAAAAGCGGCACCCGACACTGGGCAATAACGTAGTCATCGGAGCTGGTGCTAAGGTTTTGGGAGCGATTACCCTTGGGGATAACGTGCAGGTCGGTGCTAACGCAGTAGTGGTCAAAGATGTACCGGCTAACTCTGTCGTAGTCGGTATTCCGGGACGTGTCGTGATGCAGGATGGTGTTCGCGTGCCGCTCACTCATGGCCGCGACCTTGATCCTGAGATGGATATAATCAAGAGCTTGATGCTCAGGATAGAAGAGCTTGAAAAGAAGTTTCAAAAAGTCGAGAAAGGAGATGAAGATGTCTCTGCAACTCTTTAATACGGCCACGCGTAAAAAAGAAGATTTTACGCCTATTGAACCCGGCAATGTGAGGTTGTATACCTGCGGGCCCACTGTGTATAACTATGCGCACATCGGTAATCTCCGAACATACATATTTAATGACATACTGCGCCGCACTCTTGAATACGAGGGCTACGAAGTCAAACATGTAATGAACATCACTGATGTCGGCCATCTGACCTCGGATGCGGACATGGGCGAAGACAAGATGGAGAAAGAGGCGCGAAAGACGGGTAGGGACCCGTGGCAGATAGCCCGTTTCTACGAGGAGCAATTTTTTAAGGACATCGAAGCGCTTAATATCGAGTCCCCGGTGGTAAAGTGCCGGGCGACTGAGCATGTGCCTGAGATGATCGCACTGGTTGAAAAGCTCCTGGAGCGTGGGCATGCATATGAGACCGCTCAGGCTGTCTATTTCGATGTGTCCACTTTCCCGGATTATACGAAGTTCACAGGGCAGTCTCTCGATGAGAAGGTGACTGGTGCGCGCGAGGAAGTGCAAGAAGACCCCGATAAGCGCAACCCGGCTGATTTCGCGATATGGTTTAAGGCCGTTGGCCGGTTCGAGAACCACATTATGCGATGGGAATCGCCGTGGGGAATAGGTTTTCCGGGGTGGCACATAGAGTGCTCTGCTATGTCGATGAAATACCTCGGTGAAACGCTTGACATTCACACAGGTGGTGAAGATGCCATTTGGGTGCACCATCCGAATGAGATTGCGCAAAGTGAAGCCGCCACAGGCAAGCAGTTCGCGCGATACTGGCTGCATGGGACATTTCTCATTGTCGGCGATCTGACCAAGCGGGCAGGCGAGGAAGACGCCGAAGAGCGCAGGATGGGTAAGAGTGAAGGTAACTTTTTGCGCATCCAAACGTTAATAGATAGGGGTTATGACCCGCTTGCATATCGGTTCATGTCATTTTCGGCTCATTACCGCAGCAAGCTGAAGTTTACCTGGGATGCTCTTGATGCGGCAGCCTCGGGCTATCAGAACCTGAAAGACTTTGTCGCTCGAGCCAAGCAGATCGGCGGCGAGGAGCAGCCATGGGTAGCCGAGTATAGAGAAAAATTTGAGCAGTCCATCACGGACGACCTGAACATGCCGCAGGCTATGGCTGCAGTGAACGAGCTTATTCGCGAAGCCGAGAAACGTGGGGAATACGGCGTGCTGGACGCTCTATATGACTTTGACCGCGTGCTGGGGCTAAAATTGCGCGAAGCTGCAGAGCAGGCTACAAGTGTGGATTCCGACATTGAAGCGCTCATAAAAGAGCGCGAGCAGGCGAGATTGTCCAAAAACTGGGCGCGTGCAGATGAGATTAGAAAGCAACTAAGCGAGCATGGGATCGCTCTGGAGGACACTGCCGGCGGGACACTCTGGCACAAAACGACCTAGGTATTGGGTGGTAGTAAGATATGCTGCCAGTATTGCACCGGCAGCCTGAACCATTTTTAAGAGGCTTGAATTGAAATTCAGGGCGAGTCATAAGGCGATTATTATCGCGCTCATAGTCGTGATTCCGATTGCGGCGGCGCTTGCAAAAACGCTGTCGTTTGGCGCGGGTGACCACATCTGCAAGGGGGTCACTATATCGGGAGTGAGTGTATCCGGACTCAGTCGCGCTCAAGCGGAGAAAGTCATGCGCGCCTGGGCTGCCAAGCGGGCGGATAGGAGAATCACACTTGCGGCTCTCGATTTACGGTGGATAGGATCGGTTGCCGATTTCGGTGCTCAGGTAAAATGGAAAGAGTCAGTCGGTAAAGCCTTCGAGGTTGGTCGAAAGGGCAATATTATAAACCGCATGATATGTGTGTTGACTCCGACCGGTGCGGGTAAGCGGATTAATGCTTGGATTGCGCTTGATCGTAATGAGATAGAGAAGACTGTCGCAAAGGTTGCTAAATCAGTCAACAGGCCGCACAAGGATGCCAGGATCAAAGTAATTGCCGGACATCTGGAGGTCGAGCAGGACAGTATCGGGATCGAACTGGATGAGCGCAGTGCCGCCAGCATTATCTCGAATGCAATGAGATCAGATAAAATGGTTGTCACACTGCCGGTTGTTTCAGATAAACCGGATGTGACAGCCGAGGAAGCTCGCGGCATCGATACGCTGCTCGCGCGGTTTACAACACCATTTAACCCGGGCAAGATAGATCGCACTCATAACCTTACATTAGCCGCCAGATCGATAAATGGCGTGATCCTCAAGCCGGGTCAGGAGTTTTCATATAACGATGTGGTCGGGCCAAGGGCTTTGGGCAGAGGTTTTAGAAACGCTCCCATCTTTGTGAAGGGTAAACTGGAGCCTGGAGTTGGCGGCGGAATTTGTCAGGTTTCGACTACCCTGTATAACGCTGTTTTGCTTTCGGGGATGCATATTGTCGAGCGTCATCCACACTCGCGGACAGTCCCTTATGTAGGCGCGGGGCGCGATGCCACGGTTGCCTACGGTCTGCGCGATTTCAGGTTCGAGAACTCCGACTCTTCGCCCGTCTGCATCCTGACAAGTATCAGCCGGGGAAATATTACTGTTGACCTTTACGGCTCTTCGCAGGATAAGAAGTCGGTGAGGATATATACTGGTCCTGTTAAGTATTCGCCTCCCAAACCGGCGGAGACTGTGACCGATCCTACCCTGGCGCCGGGCGCTCATAAAGTCACGGACAAGGGCGCGAGGGGAGTGAGAGTCACAGTGTATAGAAAAATATCCCAGCCTGATGGACGCGACATTACTGAAGTCGTATCTAATGATCGTTATCCGCCTCAGGCAAAGATTATTGCGGTGGGCTGTGCGCAAACTGGGGATGATGCGGTTCAGGCAAAGTCGATCGGGATAGTCAGTGACACGCAGCGGCCTAAGCATGGCGAATCAAATCTATAAACTCAGCACGCGTAGCTATTTACAACTCGCTGCCACTTTTGTATAATAGTGTTCAGATGCTCCCGGGCGGTTAGTTCAGTGGGAGAACGCTTCGTTGACACCGAAGAGGTCATTGGTTCAATTCCAATACCGCCCACCACTCTCAATTTTGTCCACATCGGTGATTCCGAAGAGATCACAAAATCCACCATAAATCATGAATCGAAGCGGTCATCCGAGAGCTTCGAACAAGCGAAGATACAGCCCGCTACTGGGGCAGTGTGTGCAGTAAAAAAAGCAATCGGGTGAGCTGCGGCTAGATGCGTTCGATAACTACGAGTTTGCCTGCGTCTTTGAGCTTTTCGGCGATCAGGGGGATGATGGTTTGCCTCGTGAGGATGCCCTTCTGGCGGAAGCTGATGTCCGTCGTGGCAGGGTTTATTGCGCCGCCAAGCATTATGTTGATGCGGTCGGCCTCACGAAGATACCGGTGAAGCTGAGTTACACCGCTCTCCTCATCAAAGACTTTGTAGTCTTCGTCGAGTACGTTATAGACCTGATTAAGGGTGACGGCTCCCTCAGACACAAGATCAATCCCATCTATGATATGGCGAGGAGGCGCGAGCATGCTCTGCGGGTTGGGCTCCATAAGCAGCGGTTTGCCTAAAGCCTTTGCAACAATCTGCGCCGTGGTTCCTCCACATACGACTTTGACTCCATCCATCATCATGAATCGCTGAATAACTTCATGATCCTTTTTGTTATTCGATGGGGGCCCTGTAAGGATGTTTACAGTGCGCCCTTTTCGGCACGATGCCAGCGCGACCGTGCAGTCGTCACCCAATCCGGCATTCCACAGTTCTCTCGCGCGGTTCAAGACGCAGCCGGGCACACCCATTAGCGATGCACCGGCACTTAAGCAGTCACTTATATACTGGCTTGTTCCGTCGACAGTCCAGCCGTTAGGCAGCCCCATGCCCAGTCCTGCCTGGGTGATACCGTCTGTAACGATCAATATGCCTTCATCAGTTGAAAGGTGGCAGTTTGCCTCACCGACCAGTGAATGCCCTTCCATGGTGGTTCGACGGCGCAGGACTTGTGAGTATCGCCGTGTAACAAATATGGGGGGCGGCATTTCGTAGGAGAGAACAGTGGTTACGCCGTCATTGAGTATGCGCGCGACGGTAAATACCGCGTACGGCAGGTCGGTGCCTTTTGCTTGCTCCAGAGTGTTTACCAGGCTCGAGAACGCCTTGCGGAGCGATATTCCCTGCCGCAGCAGTTCCAGCACGCGTGAGACGCACATCTGGGCAGCGATATGAGCCTTTATGCCATGCCCCATACCGTCACTGACGACTATCATGCACGATGATGGCGTCCGCTCGTAGGCTACCACATCCCCGCAGACGTCGCCCGGACGTTTGGAGACCTGCTGAGTATCTACTTCGACGTGTATGTATCCTTCAGCCATTCGTTGGTCCCTTTGCCCTCGCCTGACTCATCGCCCGCGATCTCTATCAGTTTCTCCAGCAGAGCTTCGCCCTGGCCGGTGCTCTCGCCGAGGAATTTTGCTATAGTCTGAGCCATGTTGATCTGATGTTCCAGCAGTTCACGCGCCTGGGTCACGGTCTGCGCGCGCAGATGGTCGAGTTTTTCCTTGCTTACGCTGCTGCCGGTTATATCCACAAAAATCCCGACATACTGCTTTTCTTCCGGAAGCGCGTAAAGTATTTCATGACAGTGGAGATTGTAACGGTCGTGCCGGACAATGGTCGTTATCAGTCCCACCTTCCCTGATGCCAGCTTCTCGAACGGATCGGGGTCCATGAGATACGATATCGGGCGACCCAATACCGCCTCCGAGCACATGAAGAACTTCCTGAACGCCGGGTTCATATGGATGATCGATAGCCGCTCGTCCAGGATCACAATGCCGTTGGGGCTGGTCTCAATGATCTTGTCTGTGCGCTGTTCGGCCAGACGCTTCATGTATGGTATACACATCTCAAGCTCCGCCATCCCGCGAACTACCGCAGCGGCCTTTTCTCTGCAGGATGAATACCCGCATGCGCCGCAGTTGAGCTGATTTTCGGGGGAGGCTTTGCCTGTCTTTTCCAGCACTTCGCGGATCTGCTCTTCGGTGACCTCATCATCAAAAGATGCATTTGGTCTGAACCGTGCAGTCAGGTCTGTATGTACGGTTTCATCGCCGGGTGTGTGCAGGCCGGGATGGTCGGTGGCATATTCGATTACGTCGCGGCGTCTTCTGAACAGACTGCTTTTGGCCGGTATGGCAGGGCCATTGACACATCCCTGTTCGCAGAACAGAGGCTCGATTACCTGCGGAAGACTATCCGAACCGCAGTCGGCGAGGGCTTCACGTATATCGCCGATGCCGGTCACAGAGACCACATCCGCAGCCAGAAGATCGGTATCTAGGCTGGCTGTGCGCATGCTTCCGCCGGTGAGAGGGAAGAAGCGCGCGTCGCCCTCCGGTTCCTCATTAAAGTGGCTCTCCTCACACATCGAAAGAGATATTCCTTCACGCTCGAACCAGTCCATCAGTTCGCTGAATGTGAGAACGCAGTCGACGATGTTTTTGTTTTCCGGACGGTCGGCCTCAGCCTTCTTCGCGACGCATGGCCCTATGAAGATGACCTTTGCGTCTTTGCCGAGTTTGCTTTTGATGTGGCGCGCATGAGCGATCATCGGAGAGACAATGGGAGTAAGGGCATCAAGCCTGTTCGGCTCGTAAAGCTCGACATATCTCACCACCGCCGGACAAGCTGTGCAGATATGCGACTTGTCCGGCTGAGAGTTACAGAGCCTGGTTGTCTCCTGAGCAACCTGATATGCCCCGATGGCCGTCTCGCCGACGTATGAAAAGCCGAGCTTACGCAGCGCCGACGCCAGACGTTTCTGCTCCGGTTCGGAGAAGACGGCGGCAAATGACGGCGCTACGCTTGCGGCCACAACCTCGGATGACTCGATTATCCGCGAGGCCCGTTCTATATCGTTCCTGAACTGTTTGGCGCCCTGCGGGCATTCGCGAATGCATGTGCCGCATGAGATGCAGCGTTCCGGCACGACGTATGCCTGGCCGTTTTCCATGCGGATCGCTTTGACCGGGCATACGCGCAGGCATCGATAGCAGTCACGACAATGCGCCTTATTTGTAAACACGACTTGTCCTGAGTTCGGATCGTTGCTCATGATGTGCCTTCTATACTACGGCGAGTTGAACCCCAAGTTCACCCGCGGCTGTCTGTAGACGCTGGTCAAGAGTTGCCAGAGGCAGTCCTTCGCGCATGGCAAGTTCAAGATATGAAGCGTCGTATGCTGAGAGATTGCATCTACGGGCTACGTCAATCAATTCTTCAAGCGTTTCCCATTGAATCAAGTCAACCACATTAATCGAAAATGCGCTGAGCACGGCAAGAAACCGCGCAGCATCTGCGGCAGTTTGTCTGCCGCGTCTTTCGCCGACAAGCAGAACGTTGCACACTTCAATAGGCCAAATAGTCGGAACAAATGCTTCCGATTCGTCCATATGTTCCAGTATGGCCTTTGCATAAGAGTGCGCTTCATCGGCGAAATACCACGACATCGTTATCGAAGAGTCCAGCACAAAGCGTCTCAATATCTTCGTCCTTCCTCGATCATGTCCCTGATCGACATCCCCTCGGGCAGACGACGTCCCTTGCCGAATTCTTTCATCGCTTCAATTGCTGCTCTCACGTCCTGTTTGGTACGTTCCATCGGCACAAGCATCGCAACAGGTACGCCATGCTTCGTAATTGTTATCTTTTCACCCTTAGCCACTCTATCGAGCAGCGCTGGCAGATGTGTCTTTGCATCATAAGAACCTACTGTTTCCATATCGATCCTCCTGAATTCGACTAGTCTAATCCTAGTCTATCACATCCCGAATAGGGTGTAAACTACAATCACTGGCACTTCTGCATTAAGCGCTCAAGTTCCTTGTCCAACGCCTTTACGGCTTTCTCGATAGTGCACTTATGTATCACGGTGTCGCCGACTGAGATAGTCGGGCCACGGTCGCACGCTTCGAAGCAGAAAGTCGCTTTCACGTCTACGGCGTTCTGTAGTCCGCGCTGCTCGATCACATCGATCAACTCGCGCAGAAGCTGCTGTGAACCGCGCACCATGCAGCTTGTGCCTGCGCACACGCTTATCGAGAGTTTCTCTTTGTCCGTGCCGCTCAAGAGATCGAGGTCGCTGTCTTTTATTCGTTTGCGACTGCGATATCCTGTGTGCAGCAGATTATGCGCCTTTTTGCCGCCGACTTTGCCCAGGCAGTTCGAGTAGCACTCTGTGACCATATAGTTTTCCTGGGATTTGTGGAACTCCAGCATCTTGTCTGAATCATACAGGCCGCGAGAGCGCAGTTTCTTGGTCTCCGGATCGCGAGAGATGGGCTGGCCCGCTCCACCAATGCACCCGCCGGGGCATGTCATGACTTCGATCAGATCGTAGTCGCACTCGCCCGCTTTGACCTTTTCGGCAATCTTTCTGGCGTTTGCAAGTCCGTGGACTACTGCAAGCTTCAACTCGATGTCGCCGACATTTATTGTTGCCTCTCGGATCCCCTCTTTGCCGCGAACAGCCTTGAAATCGACAGATCCGAGCTGCGTGCCGCTGAGTTTTTCTGCTGCGAACCGCAGCACGGCCTCAGTCACTCCACCGGTCGCTCCAAAGATAACCCCGGCGCCGGTCTTGAACCCAAACGGCATATCCAGCGACTCAGGTTCGAGCTTATTGAACCTCAGGCCGCTCTCCTCGATCATTCTCGCCAGTTCCTGGGTGGTGATTACATGGTCTACATCAGGAACATCGCCATGCTTGAACTCGGCTCGTTTGGCCTCGAACTTCTTGGCCGTGCACGGCATGATAGAGACGACTACCAGATCTTCCAGCGCAATTCCAAGCTGACCCGGCAGTGTTTCTTTGGCGAGCGAACCAAACATCTGCTGCGGCGACCTGCAGCTTGACAGATTCGGCAGCAGTTCCGGGTAATACTGCTCGGCAAACTTTACCCAACTCGGGCAGCAGCTCGTGAACTGCGGCAGGTCTTCGCCTTTGGTCTTCCGTTCTATAAACTCAGTCGCTTCTTCGACAACTGTCAGGTCAGCCGCGAAAGAAGTGTCGTAGACCTTGTCGAATCCCATGGATTTCAGGGCTGCGGCGATCTGGCCCGTCGTGATCGTTCCAGGTTCCAGTCCGAACTGCTCGCCAAGGGCGACCCGCACCGCCGGAGCAATCTGTGCAACAACGGTCTTTTTAGTGTTATCCAAGTCTTTCCATACATCTTCGACTTCGGATTTAGGAGTCAGGGCACCAGTCGGGCATACGCTGGCGCACAATCCGCAGTATACGCATTCCACCTGGTTCAGGTCTTTGCCGAACGCGGGAAGCACTGCGCTGTTGGAGCCGCGGCCAACGAAGTCAATAGCGCCGATGCTCTGGATCTCATTGCATGCCCGGACGCAGTCGCCGCAGAGAATGCACTTGTTCGGGTCACGGACAATCGACGGGCTGGTCCGGTCTACCGGCACCGGCTTATGAGTCATCTTATAGCGCACTTCCTCGACGCCGAGCCTGCGAGCCAGGTTCTGGAGCTGGCAGGAAGCGCTCTTGGGACAGGTCGGGCAGCTCTGGTCGTGGTTTGCCAGCAGCAGCTCGACTGCGATTTTGCGTATCTCACGAATTTCTTCTGTGTTGGTCTTTACTTTCATGCCCGGCGCGGGAGCCGTGGAGCATGATGTGACGATACCCCGTCCCTCCAGCTCGACCAGACACAACCTGCATGCGCCGTATACGCTCAAGTCCGAGTGGTAGCAAAAAGTCGGAATGTCTATACCGGCCTTGCGCGCCACTTCCAGGAGATTGCGTTCGCCCTCAATAGGAATTTCTCTTCCGTCTATAGTAACAAAATCGTTTGTCATAATTCTTTACACTCCACTGACAGCCTTGAACCTGCACGCTTCAGCACAGGCTCCGCACTTGATGCAGACATCGGGATTGATCACATGGGGCTTTTTGAGCTCGCCTGTGATAGCTCCAACGGGGCACTTCTTTGCACACAATGTGCAGCCTTTACACTTCTCCGGGTCGATTGTCGGTTTTGAAAGCGCCTTGCACTCACCTGCGGGGCAGCGCTTCTGATATACATGAGCCTCGTATTCGGCTCTGAAATACTTCAAAGTGGATAAAATCGGGTTTGGAGCGGTCTTTCCCAACCCGCAGAGCGAGCCCTTCTGAACGGCCCTGGCTGTGCGTTCGAGTGTCTCCAGCGTCTTCTCTGTGCCGTTGCCTTCCATAATGTCATCAAGAAGCGCAAGCATCTGCTTGGTTCCCTCGCGGCAAAGCACGCACTTTCCGCACGATTCATTCTGAGTAAACTGCATGAAGAACCGGGCGATCCTGACCATACAGGTCTGCTTGTTCATAACGACAAGCCCGCCGGAGCCCACCATTGCGCCCACTCCCTTTAGGGAGTCGAAGTCAAGAGGCAGGTCGAGATGGTCCTCAGTCAGACATCCGCCCGATGGCCCGCCTATCTGCACTGCCTTAAAGCCTTCGCCGGTAACTTTGCCCCGATCATCTGTTATTCCGCCGCCGATATTGTATACGACCTCGCGCAGTGTAGTCCCAAACGGCACCTCTATAAGACCCGTATTGGCCACATGCCCGGTCAGTGCGAATGTCTTTGTGCCTGGAGAAGTTTCCGTTCCGCGCTGTCTGAACTCGGCTGCGCCTTTTCCAATAACAATAGGTACCGACGCGAGAGTCTCAACATTATTAATGACCGTCGGTTTGCCCCAGAGACCCGACTGAGCCGGAAACGGTGGTTTCGGCATAGGCATTCCGCGCTGCCCCTCAATCGAGGCGATCAAAGCAGTCTCCTCACCGCAGACAAACGCCCCAGCGCCTTCCATTACGCTTACTCTGAAGCCTTGGCCGGACCCGAAAATGTTGTCGCCAAGCACTCCTATAGCCTCAGCGTCCGCTACTGCCCGTCGTATTCGCGCTACAGCCAGCGGATACTCGAGTCTTACGTAGACATACCCTTCATCGGCGCCTATAGCACGGGCAGCGATCATCATTCCTTCAATTACCGAGTGCGGATTGCCTTCCATAACACTGCGGTCCATAAATGCCCCCGGGTCGCCTTCGTCGCCGTTGCAGATGACATATTTCTTAGGCCCGGGCTGCACGCGTGTAAGCTCCCACTTCTTGCCTGTGGGGAATCCGCCGCCTCCGCGTCCTCTCAGACCCGAATAGAGCATTTCTTCACAGACCATCTCCGGGGTCATCTCGGTATAAGCTCTTTTTGCCGCCGCATACCCGCCGTTGTGTATGTATTCTCGAATGTCTTCAGGGTCGATAATGCCGCATGACTTCAAAACCGTTCTCGATTGCCTCTGATAAAAAGGAATCTCCGCTGTGCCGGTGCATTGTTTGCCGCTTACAGGATCGCAGTAGAGCAGCCGTTCCACGACCTTGCCGTCAATGAGAGTCGTCTGAACGATCTCGGCCACATCTTCCGGCTTGACCTTTGTATAAAAAATTCCTTCCGGCTCAACTGTTACCAGCGGTCCCATCTGGCAAAAGCCCTGGCAGCCGCTTTTAGAAAGCCGAATGGGAGCAGATGATGACTCCTGAAGGAGAGTAGGGTGGTTACAGTCATCACCTGTCCCTTCGGCTTTTAGCTCGGTCACAATATCGAGACCGGCATCTTTTATTCTTTTTACAAACTCAGCATATACTTTAAGCGAGCCGTTAGCCACACACCCCGTTCCTGCGCATATGATAATCCGCTTTGAGACCCGTCCGGCGGCGTCACCATACTCGCTCGCCACTTTTTCCAGTTCAGCGATCATTTCTTACCTTCTTTCGCAGCTATCTCATCGATGAGCGCAACAGCCTGTTCCGGCGTCATCTGGCCGTGGACATCATCGTTTATCACCATTACCGGAGCCAGCCCGCACGCGCCAAGGCACGAAACCGTCTCGACCGTAAACAACATGTCCGGTGTGGTCCTGATCTTGTCCGAAAGCGCCAGCCGCTCGCGCAGGGCTTCCAGAATCGGGATCGACTTCTTTACATGGCAGGCTGTGCCGTCGCAGAGCCTGATTACATACTTGCCTTTGGGTTCCAATGCGAAATGGGCATAGAATGTAGCCACTCCGTAAACCTTGGCGGGCGGAAGTTCGAGCGAGGTGGCTATGTATGTCAGCACCTCCTCGGGCAGGTAGCGATACTCGTCCTGTATGAGCTGGAGTATCGGGATCAGTTTTGCGGGATTGCGTTCGTACTTATCCAGAATCTCGCACACCTTCTTAAACTGGCGAAGTCTCTTTGTTGTCTTTTCTAGTGTTTGCGGCATCACTATACTCCTGAATTAACAATTGGGCAGTTCAATGTCCGGTATTTTTGACGACTTGACCGAGAGGACGGCCAGGCCTGATGAAAGGTCTTCATTCTGCACGACTACGCCTTCAGGCACTTCCAGCCTTACCGGTGAGAAGTTCCAGATTGCTTCGATCCCGCCCGAAATCATCACGCTGGCGACATGCTGAGCAGCTTCGGCGGGGACGGTGATGATGCCCAGCTTTACATTCAATCTGCGAGCAAGATCAGACAGCTTTTCCAGCGGCAAAACATCTTTTTGGTGGATTTGCGTGCCGATTTTGGATTTGTCGCAGTCAAACGCTGCAATAATCTTCATACCGTGCTGCTCAAAGCCTTTATAGCCCAGCAGTGCGCTGCCGAGGTTGCCTGCCCCAACAAGAAAGACTTCCTTATGAGTGTCCCAACCAAGAAACTCTTCGATGGCCTTGATGAGCGACGGCACGTGGTAGCCGATTTTGGGCTTGCCCTCAATTCCTGTGATTGCAAGGTCCTTCCTGACCTGAATCGGTTCCAGTCTCAGACTTTCGGCGATATGCGTACTGGAAACGATGTCGCGGCCATTTTGGGCAAATTGCTTAAGCAAGTATAGATAGGACGGCAGTCTCCTGATGGTGGGCAAGCTGCCAACTTTTTGCTTTTTAATTTCCATTCGTGTGCCTCCGGCATTCGAGCGAACAATGTGTGGGCTTGCTATATAGATAAATAGTTATCGATAACATTCTAACAATATTATTCCACGTCAGTTTTGCGTTGTCAATAGGTATTTGTGCGTTTTTTAACGATTTGCTTGGCGGCATTCTTTACACAGCCAACCCTTTGCGATTCGGCACCTTTAGCCATTTGCTCGCCATAGCGCGTTTTGCCGGCTTTTTGTGGAAGTAGATAGAAATATGTAGAAGTATGTAGAAGTATGTGGAACAAACACAGGAATCTTGGGGTATAATCAAATAAAGATTATAGGAGGCAAACTGAAATGGAACGAGTTCTAACGGTGCCGGAAGTGGCCGGATATCTTAGACAGAGCCCATATACTATACGCAATTGGATCAAGTTAGGAAAGATACCGGCAAAGAAAGTGGGCCGCGGCTACCTTATACACGAAACCGCTTTGGAGAAACTGACAGAGCCGGTCCCCAGTAAAGGCAAACTAAGCTTTTCCGAAAGTATGAAACTCATGCGCGAACTTCAAGCAGAAACGGCCAAACTTGGTCCATTTAACTGTATAGAAGTCCTGGAGCAATTTGATCAACAAGAAAGAACTAAGGTAAACAACTTCGATGGCATTAGTGCTTGATTCTTCAATACCGCTAGCTGTTGCACTTGAAAACGCTAAGGTTGTAGCGAGCTTTGAAAAAGCTATTTGTAGCAATACTTGTTATATAACAGATCAGTCTGTTGCTGAATTTGCTTGTTTGGCCATGGAGAAATGCGGAGCCGGTCTTACTGAAAAATGGATTGGCTGGCTGTACACCCTCGATAATGTAAAAATGGTCAGCGGCGTAGACGAAGAATTTGCAAAGCAATCCGCTGAAGCTTATGTGCTTGGTGGAATATCTATTGCATCGGCATCGGCTGTTGCTCTTGCACATAAGATGGCTATTCCGATACTAACTTGCCGACCGGGCTTTTCTTTAGTGGCGACTTATTGCGACGTAATGCTGATTGGCGTATAGCCAAGCACACAACTCAACAGGTAAGACTCAAAAGTTTACAACGACCTCCCGCACTGCTATAATGCCTCTAAAGATAAGACTGATTTTTCCGAAACGAAGAGTTAATTGGCTTGCTGCCCACCACTTCAGTTCTCTGCCAAAGCTCTGGAATATGTAATGTTTTTCTCGGAGTCAATGAATGTCAAACCCTCTTAGGTTAAATCAACTGCACAAGTTCCTGATACGCAATCATGACCTTCTCCCGATTTCTGATCTCGCGTCTTTTCTGAATGTTGATACAAGCGTAATTCATGGCCGGATGCAGGCGCTTGGGCTTCCTTCAACACTTCCATTGGATAAAGAGCGGGCCTTTCCGCTTATAGTCCGCCGCAACCATGACATCCTCACACATTCATCTATCGCCAGGCTGCTCGGTATGACGGAGTCTGCATATGAGAAGGCTCTTCAGGAGATGGACTTTCTGGCGGTAAAGGTCGGCGCGAAACCGGATATTATCCCCGATCTGAATACTGATGATTTTGATGAACCGACTGCCGCGGCTTTCAGGGAATATTCGTCCGAGCTCTTTGAATGCAGCGAAAAATGGGAGAGGCCATTCAGCTTTCTGGCTGAGTTCAATCAGCCTGAGCAGAGCGAATCTACAATAGGTGAAGGCTCTCTATGCCCGCCGCTGAGGATGATGTACAGCTACACGGCTTCTCACGGCGACTTCCTGATGACCGGTGAGGACTTCTACAGCGAGGGTATTCTAGGCAGGCTCAGAAACAGAGGCGTAAATGCCGGTTGGCTGCCTCTGCTGCTGCGTGATATAGCCCCGAGCAATATTTTCAGTGAGTTCGGCCAGGGTCATGAGATCAGGATCGAAAACCTGCGTAGGCAGGTGGCAAAGGCACGCAAATACGGAATAGACCTTTTCGGTTATATTAACGAACCTCGATTTATGCCCGGCGAGTTTTTTGAGAAATATCCCGAAGCAAAGGGCATGGAATCGGCAGATCACCCCGGCCACTATGGTCTATGCACCTCTTCAGCTATAGTCAGGCAGTGGATGAGTGAGGCTGCCGGATTTTTATTCTCGCAGGTGCCTGATCTGGGGGGCGTGATTATTATCAGCGCCTCCGAGAACCGCACCAATTGTTTTTCGCATTCATCCGATCACCTGTGCCCTGCCTGCGCCGGCCGCGGTATCGCAAATGTGCTTGCCGACACGGCCAATATCGTCCTGAAAGCCGCTGAGTCAGTCAGTTCAAAGGCTAGAGTTATCCAGTGGCTGTGGGGATGGGACTTTATTCTGAATGTCGAGAGCGTCAAGGACTCGCTTTCATTTCTACACCCAAAAGTCGAAGTAATGGTCGACTGGGCCAGGCATACACAGATAGATATTCACGGCAAGCAGGTCGGGCTAATTGAATACACAATAGGCCGCATGTCTCCGTCCAAATACGCTCGCGATATAGTAACGACGGCGCGAGGGCAGGGCAGAAGAGTGCACGCGAAGTGCTCGATTGTTACTACTGTTGAAGCTAATGCGCTGCCGTATTTGCCTGTTATGACTAATATAAACCAGCTCTTTAATGAGATGCGCGGTCTTGGGGTCGACGGTATGCTGGGCTGCTGGATATTCGGGGCGTACCCGGGCAGGAATATGGAGATGCTCGCGCATTCGAGTGAGCGGAATGCCGCAGAGGCTATGGCCGTCAAATACTACGGCTCCGGGGCGAATGATGCTCTTGCTGCCTGGCAGTCTTTTGCAGAGGGCATGCAAAAGTTACCGCATACGCTCGGTGTACTCTACTACAGCGCGCTCAACCCCGGACCGGGGATCAGATTTTCGATGGAGTCCGAGAGTTGGAGGCATGGCATGGTCGCGATGGCCTCCGAGCGCATAGATGAGATCACTGAGCCATTTGGTCCTGAAATCGTGATAATGGCATTCAGAGAGGCTGCGGAACTCTTCGCCGAAGGAGTCGCGCATCTGGAGAAAGCCATTGCCAAGTCAGAGTGCTCGCAATACCGTGCAGACAATATCAAGGACCTTGGAATATGCAAGGCTTATATGATGCATCTAATTATAGCCGCAAACTATACAGAATTTGTTATAATAAGAAACAGACTCATTAGTGATCCAAGTAATAACAACTTGCGCGCAAGGCTTATCAGCCTGCTTAAGGATGAGCTAGCCAATTCACGTGAGATGCTGGGTCTGTGCTCGCGCGATTCCAGGATCGGTTATGAAGGGGCAATAGGATACTTCTATACTCCGGTTGAGATAATCGAGAAGATGTACGACATTGCAGCCACTCTGGATACTTTGGATGATAAGTGATATGAACAAGAGATATGTGCTGATCGGGACGGGCGGCCGAGCGCTGTAGCTGCTAACAAGTCTATTGCCAAGGGCAGGAATGTCCTGATTAATCTTTGCGAGTATCGCCGGGCTCCGGTAAATTTGTAGGGGGGAAAGCACCAATATGCATTTGGGCAATTTGAGCTGGATAGACTGGACGATTATGATAGTGGCCGTGGTCGCTTTGAGATCAGTGAGTCTCAGCACCCGCCATTATATGAAGGGAGTATCCGACTTCCTGTCCGCGAACCGAGTAGCGGGCCGGTATCTGCTGACTATAGCTTCTCAGATGGGCGGAACGGGTGTAGTCTCGTTTGTCGCAATGTTTGAGATGCTGTATTCAAGAGGTCTTTCTCCCCAGTGGTGGGGCGGTTTCAGTATACCGGTTGGTATTATAATACTACTGACCGGCTGGGTTTTTTACCGGTTCAGAGAGACTCGTGCTATGACTATGGCGCAGTATCTCGAGATGCGTTATTCACGGAAACTGCGAATATTCGCCGGCATCCTGTGCTGGACCAGCGGCATTCTCAACTTCGGTATTTTCCCGGCTGTGGCTGCCAGGTTTTTCATATACTTCTGCGGTCTTCCAGATCACTTCCACATACCCGGCATCGAATACGCTATTCCAAGCATTGCGCTGGTGATGTTTATAGACCTCGGGTTTGCTCTCTCATTTGTAAATATGGGTGGGCAGATATCGGTAATGGTCACCGAGTGCGTGCAGGGCATGTTTTGTACATTCGCTTTCATAGTTGTAGCGGCGACAATCCTGGTTAAGGTGAGTTGGCCTGAGATGATGCATGCTCTGTCCATGGCTCCTAAAAATGCCTCTATGATAAATCCGTTCCATACCAGCGGTGTCAATGACTTCAATATCTGGTATTACCTGATCGCTATGTTCGCAAGCTTTTTCACATATATGTCTTGGCAAGGCACGCAGGGTTTCTACAGTTCGGCGCGTAACCCGCATGAGCAGAAGATGGGCGGCATCATTGCCATATGGCGTGGCGTTCCGCAGGGGTTGGCCATCACTCTTTTGGCACTTGCTGCAGTGGCGGTTATGCGTTTGCCGCAGTTTGCTAAAGAAGCGCACTTGGTGAGCAATTCTTTAGCCCAGATACCAAACCAATCAATTCAGAATCAGATGCGTGTGCCGATTGTAATGGCGCATCTTCTGCCTGTTGCAGTAAAGGGCCTGCTTGGAACGATCTTCTTGTTCTTCTCATTCACATGTCACGATACATATATGCATTCCTGGGGATCCATTTTCATTCAGGATGTATATATGCCTATCAAGAACAGGGCGCTGGATCCGGATGAGCATATCAAACTTCTGCGCTGGTCGATTATCGGTGTTGCGGTATTTTCATTCTTATTCAGTTTGTTCTATGTGCCGACTGAACAGATATATTTCTTTTTCGCAATTACGGGCACCATATGGCTCGGAGGCTCCGGTGCGGTAATCATCGGCGGTCTTTACTGGAAACGAGGTACTACCCAAGCCGCATATTGCTCACTGATTATTGGTGCGGTTATGGGAATCGGTGGGCTGATCCTGCCTAAGATATACCTCGCGCAAACAGGCCATGAGTTTCCTATAAATAACCAGTATTTATATTTTATATCTATGGTCTCCTCCGTATTGGTCTACATCGTCGTATCTCTGATTACCGGACGCGAAAAACCATCATATAACCTGGAAAGAATGCTCCATCGAGGAAAATATAGGGTTGAGGCCGATCATGTGGTTGAGCAGGAGCAGCGAAGCAAGTGGGCGGAAATAGTAGGTATCACAAAGGAGTTCACCAAGTCCGACAAGATTCTTGCTACAGCGCTTGTTGTATGGAACCTGGCATGGTTTATGTGGTTTATTGTCTTTAGTATAATCAACCTTCTGCACCCTGTCAGCGATGCAGTTTGGGCGGATTACTACTTTATTAACATACTTGCCATTCCTGGAATATTGTGTATTCCGGTAACAATATGGTTCACCGTTGGAGGCATACACGATATCAGGCATCTGTTTGTTGCGCTTAAGACCTCTGAGAGAGACGTAAATGATGATGGTCGTTTCCATGGTTACAAAGATGATGAAGAGCCAGAAGCTGGGCTGCTTGCGGATTCGGAATGTCCGCTTGAAACATCTCTCACAACGCAGACAATACAACACAAAGGAGGGGATAGTGATGCATAATTCATTAAGCTGGTGCCTGTGGTTTGTCACTGCTGCATCTGTGCTGATTGCAGCGAGTGTCATGGCGGCACCGATCAAGAGCTATGATTGCCACCGGGCATGCGGCCCGATAAAAATCGACGGCAAGCCGGATGACGAGGCCTGGAAAAAAGCCGAAACGATCTCATTTGTCCTGCCCAAGACCGACGCTGAGCCTTTGAGCAAGACTGAGGCGAAGGTCTTGTGGGACGACGGCTATTTGTACGTCTCTTACTGCGCATACGACAAGGATATCTGGAGCATACATACGGAGCATGACTCTGTGACCTGCCAGGAAGACTGTCTTGAGTGCTTCATAATGCCGGATACCGTGACCAAGGCATATTACAACTTTGAAATAAACGCGCTGGGAACTGTTTATGACGCGTTCTCACTCGGCAGATACGCGGGAGGATCGGACTGCCACAGATGGGCGGCCTGGAACTGTGAGGGGCTGCGTGTCGGGATAGATATAGACGGCACTATCAATGATCCCAGCGATATCGACAAATGCTGGCGTATGGAGATTGCAATTCCGTTTGCCGAACTGCCGTCTCTGAAAGGCAAGACACCGAAGATCGGCGATGAATGGAAGTTTCTTTTGGCCAGATACGACTATTCGATCTACTTGCCTGATGGCGTAGAGCTAAGCGCATGCTCCTCGCTCCAGAAAGTGGATTTTCATGATTATAGTCAGTGGTCATCATTAAAACTTGTCGAGTAGAACGATATTTATCCACTAGAAAGCGCTTGCCGGATCGGCAGGCGCTTTTTTTGTGCGTAGTGCAAAATAACCTGCAAAACATACTGGGCCATATGGCACACTTTTTGCTTAATGTTCAACTGTCCGGCTTTTTGCTTGATTTGAAAGCCGGATAGCAAAACAGTTAACGGACTGTGTGTAGTGTGTGAGCAATTGACGTTTTGTGCTCGTAAAATTACCTGTTTTAGCTCATGTTTTTATGTTTATGCTTGACTTGTGCAAGCAGCCGTGTTATAAATACAGTATTGATATAACTGGCCACGGATGGATGGGCTGATTTGGGCGATCGGTCCGTGCTGCTCGAATATGAGCGGCAGGTTTTCATCGCGTGGCTTTTTTGTATCTATGGGGGTGGAGTTTGTATAGTCTGACTGTGGCGACAGTAATATTGTTGCTTGCGACGGGCGCGGCTCTCGGGTCGCCTGTAGGAGGCCATTCAGTGCCTGAGGCGTCAGCGTGTGTTTTGGCTCCCATGGGTATTGCCGCCGTCATTGCAATTGAAAAACGACGCAGAAGACTTGCCAAGATCTACAATGGTGTTGGAGTCGCGTATTTTTTAGTAAAGAGGCTTATTGATATTCTGTTAGCTTCGGCCATATTGCTGCTTTCAAGCGCATTGTTTGCGATAATAGCTGTGTTGGTTAGAATGGATAGTACCGGCCCGATATTTTTCAGGCGAAAGGTCATCGGAAAGCACGGCAAGAGCTTTGACATGTATAAGTTTCGGTCCATGGTCGATGGCGCCGAGCAAATTCTCGATCAAAACGATGACTTAAAGAGCGAGTATTACGTAAGCTGTAAGCTCAAGCAGGATCCACGTATTACTAACATCGGAAAGTTCCTGCGAAAGACAAGTCTTGACGAGCTTCCGCAGCTTTTGAATGTGCTTCTTGGCAATATGACGTTTGTGGGGCCCAGGCCGATCCACCATGATGAGGTGGAGATATATGGACCGCAAGTTGAGCGGTTTAAGACGGTCACACCGGGCATAACCGGTATCTGGCAGACGTGCGGACGCAGCGAGACCTCATATGAGGAGCGTGTTCGAATGGATATGCAATATATCGATCAGAGGTCAATACTGCTCGATCTATGGATAATAATATCGACCGTGCCCGCCGTTTTATTGAAGCGGGGAGCATGTTGATATAATGCTGATCTATATTAAAAAGAAAAGGAGGGGACAACTTGAAGATTACTAGGCTAATGATACTAGCGGCTGCCCTGATCCTGGCTATAAGTGTCGCCGCGTCGGCTAGTGGTCAATATCAGTTGACTTTGGTCAACAATTCCAACTACTATCCGTCATACAACGGGACAATCTGGACGAGTCTCACAAAATCAATGAATGTTGCGATAGGTCCTGTATACATCAAGATATACGACACTTCGACGAACACGAGCACGTATACAAACATGCTGTGTGTGGACTTGATGGGGACCATAAACTGGGGTCAGACGTGGAGCGCCGACATTGCAACCGGCACACCGACAACGGTGATAGACTCCACGGCATGGGACAGGGTCGTTTACATGGTGCAGCACAACACCGAGTGGACAGACACTAAGACCAGTGATGATTCGCCGACCCTGAAAATCCAGAAATCGGCGATACAAGTAGCCGTTTGGGAAGCTATTACTGACCCAGCTTGGAATATCACTAAAGGCACCGGGATGGGCAACTTTGCTCTCGGCAGTATTAGTGGGGATTACAGCGGAACGATCAGATCAAACATTGCTACTGCGGCAAAGAACTATTATGATGACGCAGTTGCCAATGCGATATCCGGCTATGGTTCGACGCACGCCTACTATCTGGCGGTCGATCCTCAGAAGCAGGATCTGGTCTTCTTCGTGCCCAACTACACGCCGCCTCCCGTGCCTGAGGTTCCGACGATGCTTCTCGGTTCTATCGGCCTGACAATGATCGGGGTTATCAGGCGAAGAGTCACAAATCATTAAAGAATACGTTTAAGTTAATATCGGATCTTAAGCGCCGTGCATAATTATTAATATGTGCGGCGCTTTTTTGTCTTTGGGAACTCACCTCTGGCGTGCTTTCGTATTATGCAAAAGCAAGCTCTTGTGTCTTGGCTGAATCGGTTTGATATCCGTGAACTTTCTTTGGGATTATAACCATACGGTCGTGGTATAATGTTGAAGAGGTAGGCATATGAACTTTTGGTATCTGATTAAGGTCATAAAAGCGCGCAGATGGATTATAGCCGGCATTGTCGCGGTCACGCTTCTGGTCATTGCGATAGCGGCGCCAAAGCCAAAGGTTGTCTACGAAGGCACAGCTCTTGTGTCGCCGACCGCTCAGGTTATGCAGGGCGGCAATACTACTGCAACCAACGATAACGATCACACTGTCCCGCCCGATCGCGGCGTAATCCTCAGTAACTTGATAATACTTGCTCAAAGCTATGAGGTTTACCAGGGGGCGCTGGATTTTCTGGCTGATACCGATATTAAGCAGAAGCAGACAATAACTGAGAGTATGGGCGCTGAGAATGCAAACAGGCTGCTCTATAAGCAGATAACCCGCGTTGAACAAGAGCCGGGCAAATTGCTTCAGTTCAAGGACTGGAATGATGTTCTTGAGGTTACTCCGGTGCAAAACCCGAGTATTGGGCAAAACGGCACCACTACCGACATCATTCGAATAGTCGTAAGAATGCCTAACGGCGATGACGCTCCTTATCTGGCGAATGCAGTTGTACAGGCTTTTGCAAGGTCATATCAGGAAAAGAGCCGCGAGGATGTTCGGAAATACGCCAGGTTCTTGGAGTCCAGCAGGCAGGAAGCAAAGACCAACCTGCAAAAATTGCAGCTCAAGATCGCGGAGTATAAGAGCACGCATAACGTTCTTTCGGTGGATGCTGAGACTCAGACCTCTATCAGTTCATTGGCAAATCTGGAAGCTACGAGAGATCAGGCTGCCTCAGGGGTCAGCGAAGCTGAGGCTGCATTGAGGGATATAGACGCACAGCTTAAGGTGCAACCTCTGGTTTCTGAACAATCGCTGCCTGCCCAGATGAATCCGAAAGTGCAAAAGCTTCAGGATGAGCTCGCTCAGGCTGAAGCGGATCTCAGGCTGATCTCACAGCGTTATAAGCCTGCGCATGATGTATACAAAGCCGCTCAGGCTCGTATTATCTCCCTCAAAAGCCAGATTGCACGTGAAGGAAGCAGTTACTCACAGCCGGCAATCAATGAGATTCATAACGATCTGATGCGCAAGCGTTCGGATGCCCAGTATACTCTTGCAACTGCCAGAGCAAAGTATGCCTCAGCAAATGCGAGTGTGGCTGCCGCAAGGGGGAAAGTGGATCATCTTGCCAAGGCTGAGCCTGAGCTTGCAGAGTTGATGACCGAATATACTCAGGCAGAAAACACTTTCAAGATGCTTTCAGACAAATATGACCAGGCGCTTGTCGCTGAGAAAGAGTCGACCAGGACCGGCTCGATCATTCCAATGAGCTGGTCGGTTGAAGCCACAGGTCCTTTCAAGCAGGGGCCATCAAGAAAAGTTCTAGCTTTGTATGGTTTTATACTCTCACTCGTTCTCGGTGTTGTTACAGTTATCTGGCTCGATTCGATCGATACTCGTATGCGCAATGCGGCAGATGTCGAGAAGCTATTGGAGCTGCCCGTGATCGGCCTGACGCCAAAGCTGACAGGCCGCGATGGAATGCTTCCGAAGCTCACTCATATGTATCCTATCTCGCCTATGGCGGAGTCTTATAAGATACTGCGGACCAACATACTCTTTGAGCTTCGAGACTCGCCTTTCAAGACTTTGATGGTCGCGACCGGCCGCCCGGGTCAGGGTGGTACAACGACCATTTGCAATCTTGCCATAGCCTTGGCACAGATAGGCAAGCGAATAATCTTGATCGATGCCGATATGCGCCGCCCGAGCCTTCACAAGTTTTTCGGGGTCCCCAACGAGGCCGGCCTGAGTACGCTGCTGCAGGGCAAGGATAATCTGACCGACGCCTTCCAACAGACTGAAGTTGAGAACCTGATTGTCGTGCCTGCAGGTCCTCAGCCTTTTAACCCGTCTGAACTGCTCGGTTCCGACAGGATGCAGGACCTTGTCAAGCGTCTGGAGGAGCACTGTGATCTGGTGCTCTTTGATACACCCAGCGCTATTGTCTTCAGCGATGGGCCTATGCTTGCCAGTTGGGTCGATGCTGTGGTTATGGTTGTTTCTGCGAATATGGTTCCACGCGGCACTGAAACCCAGACCCGTGATTTGCTGCGAAGAGCGAAGGCGAACATTCTTGGTGTGGTAGTAAACAAGTTGGCACCGGAAAACATCGATAGCTGCTATTTCTATTCGCACTATTATGCGAGTTCCGCCGTCGTGCCACCGGAGACTGCGCTTGAGTCGGGCAATGGCCAAAAAGATAATGATGCGCTTCCAGAGACGGCTGCTTCCGCATCTTCAGGCAGACCAGGCAGTCAGAAAGATAGCAGCTCAAATATGGAAAAACCTGATGAGGATAATCCATTCCCGGATTAGATAAGAGTGAGAATGGAACAGCTTACCGTCGATAAACCAATAACGCAAACAGTTTGTGACGACTGGCCGGAGGTCAAGGATCCCGGGCCACTCAAGGTGCTGTGGCAGAACCGGGAGTTGATTTATAGTCTTACTCAGCGGGATATTCGCAGCCGTTACAAGCAGTCTGTGTTGGGTGTGGCGTGGGCGCTGCTTCAGCCTTTGGCGATGACTGCTGTGTTTACGGTTGTGATGTCATACATAGCCAGAGTGGACACGAAGGGCATTCCATATCCTATCTTCGCGTATATCGCGATGCTGCCTTGGACATTCTTTTCAGCCGGTCTTACGAGTGGTACAGAGTGCCTGGTGAGCAACTTCAACCTGATAACCAAAATATACTTCCCGCGAGAGGTTTTTCCGATATCCGCTGTTCTTGGGAAGACTCTCGACCTTGGACTTGGCGTGCTTGTCCTGGTCCCGCTTTTTTTTATTTATCACGTACATGTTACGCCGTGGATACTGCTGGTAGTCCCGGTGATGCTCATACAGACAGTACTACTGCTGGGGATTACGTTTATACTGTCGAGCGTAAATCTGTTTTATAGAGATATACGGCACATGTTGCCGCTGCTCACCCAAATCTGGATGTATCTTTCGCCCATTATCTACGGTCTGGACATGGTTCCCAAACGATTCTTGGGCATTTATATGCTGAACCCGATGGCCGTATTACTGGATACCGTTCGTGTGTCATCACTGCGCGGCGAGCCTCCCATGTGGAACTATCTGGCCTATTCTGCGGTTGTGTCGATAGTGTTCCTGGTGGTCGGTTACAAGGTGTTCAAGAAGCTGGAGCCGCGATTTGCGGAGACGATATAGCGCGTTATGAAAGTGATATCGGTCGATAACGTATCAAAGAAGTTCATTCTGACCCTCAACGGGCGCAGGAACCTTGCTGACGTTGCGCGCGGCATTGTCCGGCGTGAGAAACGCAAAGATTTTTGGGCGCTTGAGGACGTGAGCTTTGATGTAGAGCAGGGCGAGGCTATTGGTATTATAGGTCACAATGGCGCGGGCAAGAGTACTATGCTCAAACTCCTTACACGTATTATGCAGCCAACATCCGGCAGGATACGCACCAGAGGTCGCGTTTCGGCGCTCATCGAAGTTGGGGCTGGGTTTCACCCGGAAATGACCGGCAGGGAAAACGTTTACCTTAATGGCTCGATCCTTGGTATGACCAGGGCTGAGATCGACAGCAAGTTCGATGAAATAGTGGCGTTTGCCGAACTCGAACAGTTTATTGATACTCCGGTCAAGCGCTATTCCAGCGGGATGTACGCGAGGCTGGGCTTTGCCGTTGCAGCGCACGTCGATCCCGAAATATTGATTGTGGATGAAGTACTCAGTGTAGGTGACGCGGCATTTCAGGAGCGATGCTCAAAAAGAATGCAAGAGCTTCGGAATGCGAGTCACACAGTTGTGTTCGTGTCGCACAACATGGGCGCCGTGGCGGGTCTTTGTGACAGAGTCGTGCTGCTGGAAGCTGGTAGGGTAAAGCTAATTGCTGATCCTCAAACGGCTGTGAAAGCGTATCATGAGTCAGTTTTGCTGCGCAAGGCAGGCAGCAAATCGACATCGGAGCACCCTATTGACAAGCCATCGTCTGTGGGGGTGCCGCTAATGATTACAGACATGGAGATAATTGACAGTCCGGATGGATGGACACTAAGGTCCGGTGATGCGCTCAGGCTCAGGTTGCACTATGTTGCAACGATGCAAGTGAAGGCTCCTCGGATCGGCATACACATTTCAGACAGAAGCGGGCGGGTGCTGGTGCACGTCAGTAATGTTATGAATTCCCAGTCTGTTGATCTCTCTGGGACGGGTGTGTGCGAAGTAGTGATTGACTCAATCCCACTGGTGCCGGATTTATACACAGTGACGGCAAAAGTTTCGGACACGTTTGGAACTGCCGTTTATGACGATGGGAACACACAGAAGGAAATCGTTGTGTTGCCGCCGTTTGGCGCTGAGGAAAATGTTACGCGTTTTGGCCTGTTGTGGTGCGACTCTCAGTGGCGTTACCCCGATGCTGAAGTTCAAGCATCGGCGGACCGGGGAACGCTGTTGTGAAGCGACACCTGTGCATTGGTTGTGGAGTTTGCGCAGGAGTGTGTCCATCAGGCAGGCTTGCAGTCAATCTTGCAGAAGACGGATGTTATAGAGTCAATTCAGATCACTATGCCTGTTCATCCAAGTGTGCTGTATGCGAAAGCGTGTGCCCGTTTGGTTATTCGACGGTCAATGAGGACGACATTGGCCGGATGTTTTTTGCTGATCAGCCGGGCATTAAACACAATGATGCATGCGGCTATTATCTGTCGTCAGTTGTCGGCAGTTGCAGTGATTTGCACAGTCGCTTGAATGGTGCATCCGGGGGACTTGTCACTGCATTTCTTAAGCAGATATTATCGGAAGGCATTGCAGACAAAGTCGCATGTGTGGCCGGAACTTCGGGTGGCGACAGACTCTTTGGATATACGATCCTCGATGCCCCCGATAAACTGGACTCTGCAGCGAAGTCGGCATATTATCCAGTGGAGATCAGCGATGTGCTGCGTGAGATAATAGCCAACGACGCCAAATACGCAATTGTTTGCCTGCCATGTATTGCCAAGGCGATACGCTTAGCCCAAATGCGGCTGCCTGTTCTCAGAGACAGAATTGTTGTGATTGCCGGTTTGGTGTGTGGTCACAGCGTGAGCACTTATTTTGCCGATTATGTTGCCTCACTTGCCGGTGCACCTGTCGGGTCAGTTAGTCAGGTGACATTTCGCATCAAAACTCCTTCGCTGCCTGCGGGCGAATTTGGCACGCTCGTTCGATGGGTTGATGAGAATGGGAAAATTTCTGAGAATACGGTTTTCTGGTCGCAAGGAGTTGGAGAAGCCTGGACAGGACACTGGTTTACTCCGGAGCCATGTTTCTTTTGTGATGATGTTTTTGCTGAATGTGCCGATATATCGTTCATGGATGCATGGCTGCCTGAGTTCGCGCAGGATTACAGAGGCACCAGCATTGCAATTATCCGGTCTGAGCGTGCAAAAACTGCTGTTGAGAAGGCAGTTGCGGAAGGCCACATGGCGTTGAGCAGCATTGACTTGACGCGAGTTTTAGAAAGTCAACGAGATGTAATTGAGTTCAAGAGTGTGAGACTTGCTCACAGGCTGTGGAGTGCGTCGAGACGGCGCCATGATATTCTTGCCAAGAGGGTTGTTCCATACAAAGTGAAAGACTGGCGTGCTGAAATGCAGTGGAATGCTCAAGTCTATCGATCGCGCTCCGGCATACAGCTTTGGAACAAACGTATAAGCACAGAGTCATTTCAGTCGCAAATGAGGGCGATACAGGGCCATGCGCCTATAGGCGTACAGGCGAGAGGCTGGGCAAGAGGCTTGCTTAACAGGCTGCACTTTGTCTTTTAGGTAATTTGCCTTGGGGATTGCATATGAAGAAACGTATGTGGCACTTGGATACATTTCGAGGCATAGCGGTATTTCTGGTGCTGGGTGCGCACTGGGTGCCGAAGCCAGGGCATGGGCCGTTTTTTGTATACCAGCTTCAGAAAGTCTGGAAGATGAGCGCATGGGTAGCAGTGGATATGTTTTTCGTGCTGAGTGGCTTTCTGGTGTCGGGCTTGTTATTTAATGAATATAAGAAAAATGGTAATGTCCGTCTCAAACGTTTCTTCATCCGCCGGGCGTTCAAAATATATCCCGTATTCTACATATTCGTATTGGCTACCGTGCTGGTTCACTACATGCTGCATTTAGACGGTTCTCTTCCGTTCAGGTGGAGCGCAGTGCTTTGCGAGACGCTTTTTGTACAGAATTATGGAGCGCAATTGTGGTGGCACACTTGGTCACTCGGGGTGGAAGAGCATTTCTATATACTTTTGGGATTATACGTATATTGGCGTGCGCGGAGGAGTGCGGCAAACACCGATATTTTTGGAGCCATTAGGTGGATATACGCTGTGGTGGCTGTTGCGTGTATTCTTATGAGGGTCCAAAGAATTATGGCATTGCCGTATGATCCCAAGATACATTCAATGCCCACTCACTTGCGAATGGACGCTCTCATGTTCGGCGTGTGGTTTTCATATTACTACTACTTTCACAGGCAAGCTACGCTTGATGTGGTTCATAGATATCGGTATATTATTGTGGTCTGTGGCCTCGCCTTGCTTTCAACGAGTGCGATCTTTCCGGTGCATGTGCCATTTATGTATTCTGTTGGTCACACCCTGGTATATCTTGGATTTGGTGGTGTTCTCATCTATTTTGTTTGTGAACTTGCAGAATGCCCGAAGTTTCTCACAGCGGTCGTTGGCCCACTGGCATATATTGGGACGTGCTCCTATCCCATATATATTTGGCATGCTTCTCTCCTTGCCTGGTGGCTTCCAAAAATCGGGAGGTTTTATGGAATAGGCGGTTATTGGCAGTCGTTTTTCATATATGTAATTGGCAGTGTGGTTTGGGGAATCGTGGTTGCCAGGCTAGTGGAAATTCCGATGCTTAGTATCAGAGATACGTTGTTCCCATCGCTCAGCACTTCACTGTTTGGGGCAAAAACAAAATGATGACACACAAATGCGTTCTGCTGGTAGGCAATGGGCCCTATTCGAACCGCGGATGTGAGGCCATCGTTCGCGGCACAGTTGAGATATTGTCTAGGTCATTCCCACGCACACAATTTGTGTTGAGCAGCTTTGGGGATGCTGACTGCCTGGCTGACGCAAGAAATGAATCGGATAAAAGGATTGTTCACAAACCTCATAACGATTCATGGTTCAAGCGGTTTGATGCTGATTGGTGGCGCTATAGAGTGATCCATCGAGCTTCGCCAGTTTGGCAGAATGCTTTGGGTTTCCGTGTCGAATTTCAGGCTACCCGAAATGCATTGTGCGCATTGCAGATAGGAGGCGACAACTACACGCTCGACTATGGAAAACCGTTACATCACATGGCTTTGGACAAAGTCATGCTTGATTCGGGGATACCCGTTGTGCTGTGGGGTGCAAGCGTAGGTCCGTTTTCGACAGATTCGTCATTTGAGGAGACAATTGCCCGGCATTTGGGCAGGTTTGGATTGATCCTTGCCAGAGAGAGTGTCACATTCGATTACCTCTGCAAACTGGGACTGGGTGACCGCGTGAAACTTATGGCAGACCCTGCTTTTCTACTGCTGCCATCTTGCCCTGAGTTGTCATCACAGCTTCTTGAGTTTATCGACCGGCAGCCTATTGGCGTTAATATCAGTCCCTTGTTGGGCAAGTGTGTGGGTTTGAGTTACGATGCTTGGCTGTCAACAGCCCAAGAATGTATTAAGTCACTCATATCCGCAGATATGGGGCCAATACTGCTGATTCCTCATGTGATGCAGTCAGGAAACGATGACTATGCGTTTATGGAAGCAGTTCTCCAGGGTCTGGGAGAACCGACTGATCAAATAATGCTGGCTCCGCAAGGGCTGTGTGCGTCGGAATATAAATGGCTGATCTCACGGATGCGCGCGTTTGTAGGAGCCCGGACACATGCAACGATTGCCGCTTTTTCGACCTGTGTTCCGACACTCTCCATTTCATACAGCACCAAGTCTATTGGAATAAACAAAGATCTTTTTGGCTCAACCGACTGGGTTGTTCCAGTGTCTGAGTTGACACCGCGAGGTCTGTCGTCATTGATGTCGGACCTGCTTCAAGCGGAGAATGATGTTAAGGGCAGGCTTATTACCGTGGTCCCCGAAATGAAGCGGCGCGCTCTTATGGCGGGTGAGTATTTGGCGGCCCTGGTTAATGCTGAATGACTACTATGAGCAGAGTCAGTGTTATTATACCTACATACAATAGAGCTCGAATGCTGCGTCAGGCAATACAAAGCGTGCTCGACCAGACCTATCAGGATTTCGAGTTGATTGTGGTTGATGACGGCTCGACAGATAATACGCCCGATGTCGTTGCATCATTTTCCGACCCGCGTATAAGATATATCCGTCAGGTGAACCAGGAACGTTCCATGGCGAGAAACAACGGTGTGAATGCATCAAACGGCGAGTTTGTCTCGTTTCTCGATTCGGATGATGTTTGGCTGCCGCACAAACTGGCTATGCAAGTCGATCTGATGGATCGGTTTCCGGATGTGGTTCTGGTGTACGGGTCGGACGTTCATATGGATGAAAGAAACCATTTGCTGACTCCACACGATCTGTTAAATCAGAGCGACGAACCGGTGGTTAAGAATTTCAGTGACGATCTCTTATTGAGTTGTCCTCTGACCGCGGTGTCCATGCTGATGAGGCGCACTGAGTTTGACAGGACAGGCGGATTTGACCCTTCGCTCTCATTTTCGGAAGATTGGGATTTTTGGATTCGCGTTTCCGAACTTGGGCCGTTTTGCAGTGTTCAGGTTCCGGTCTCGGCAGTGCGGATTCACTCGGATCAGAGCATAAACAACTTGCCTGCTTTGCTGAAAGGAAGCCTTGCGGTGATAGAGAAGACGCGGCTTAGACGCTCGGAACTCGATAATAGTAACAGACTTGAGGCAGAGCTTTTTTCATATGCGGCATATGCTGCCAGGGCAGCGTATTGCAAGATGGAAATTGCGACTGAGTGGATTAAGGTCGCAATCGAACGATCAGCGGAATTGTGTGACGACAATGCCGTCCGCAGTGCATTTGTTGGTTGTGCTTTGGCTGATGTCTATTCCCTTAGTGACTATCGCACCAGAGCCGGATGGTTGAAGAACTGTGTACACTTAGTCAATTCATTGGGTGGGCATGAATCGGTTAGAGTATGGAGCGGTATGTTTTGGGGCGCCGCAGTGCATGCTTGCCGCGGCGTGGGCGATTATCGTACGGCTGTACGTGCATTCGTCAATTTGGTAATGTCCGGTGGCATATGTCATGTGGATCGCGGCGTGTTTGTCAGCGCAATGCGGTCTGCTGCGGCTTTGGTGATGAGCCCGTGCTCCAAAAGTGTGCCTCTGCCGTACCAGATCGAGATTGAGACTTATCTGTCAAAGCTTAGGGATATGTCCGCGGAGCATGAGGTGCCGGCATGAGCGGCATCAGCGTTATAATACCGGTATATAACTGCGAGAGGTTTATCCGCCATTCGATTGACTCGGCACTGAATCAGACGCTTGCTCCACAGGAAATAATCGTAATTGATGATGGTTCGGTGGATGATACCCCGAATATCGTTCGTTCGTATGGTGAGCGGGTTCGGTATATACGTACTGAAAACAGTGGGCATCCGTCAATTGCACGAAATGTCGGCATAGATGCCTCACATGGGGATATAATAGCTTTTTTGGACGCGGATGATGTTTGGCATCAGACAAAGTTATCTGATCAGATGGATATGTTCAACCGCATTCCTGACTTACAGATGGCCTATACGGACTACGAATGCATCGATGAGCACGGCAACTTGATACCTGATGCGGCTGTGGCAGACCGGTGTTTTATTAAAGATGGAAGAGTTATTCCGGATATTGATCAGACTGGCGACCTGGTCTGTCAACTGTTTCTGCGATGTTTTATTCAGACTTCTACTGTTGTCGTGCGAAAGCCTGCTCTGGACAGAGTTGGGCATTTTGACACCGGTTTAGTGTTTGTTGAAGATGCGGATCTATGGATGCGGTTGGCTTACAGCGGCTGTGTGGAAAGGTTTCCGGCAGTCAGGTCTAGTTATCGCGTTCACGCAGCGAACCTGAGCCACAGACGTCTGCAGGTTATGTTTGACAGCGTCAAGCGCCTTTCTGAAAAGACGCTCAAAATGGTTGCCGATGATCCAGTCAGGTCGGACTTCATTCGCCGAGCCACTAGGCTGGTTCTTGCATCAGCACTTGTCACCACGGCCTATGCACCGGTCGGCATATCTAGGTGCAATAGGGTTGCGTTGTTGTGTCGTGCTCTGCTGCATGATCCGCTAATGTGGAAAACTGAGCCTCACGTATGGAAGAATGCAATAAAGCTGGCTTTGGGTTTGAGTGTTGGGTTGCCTTCCGGCTGTGTGGACGGATCAAGAAAGTGTAAGAGTAATACGTCATGAGAGTGGCAGCATATCACAATCTGATGCACGGAGGAGCTTATCGGGCTGCTATGGAGCAGTTTACCCGTCTGGGAGATTGTGTCACTGATATATACACAAACTCGGATACGAGCTGTTCTATTGCTGCTAAAGTTCATTATTATCCCGTGAAACTGCGGCGGATTTTTCATTCGCCGTTTGGCAGGCTTAACGGCTTGGTCAATATTCATAATCTGGCCGAAATGGCAAAGTCGTGCAGGCAGATTGCAGCGGACATAGACGCTGGCGGTTATGATGTCGTCTTTGCACGCATCTGTCGAATAACTCAAACTCCGGCGCTGTTGAGATTCTTGAAAACCCCGGTTGTATATTACGCCGACGAGCCGTTCCGAGCGATGCACGAGGCGCTGTTGGCAGGCGGCCCTCACCCTTCATACAAAGATCCGGCCAGAATGCTCTACACAAGGGCTGCTGTGCAAAATGAGTATGCTGCGTTAACTTCGGCAAACACAGTGCTGTGCAACTCATATTACACCAGAGAATATATGCTGAGTACTTATGGAGTGAACGCCAAAGTGAATTATCTCGGCATAGACTCGGCTCTGTTTCACCCAACAGGGCAAGAAAAACAAAATTATGTGTTATCGGTCGGTCGGCTTTCTATGCTTAAGGGACACGAGTTTATTATTGAGAGCCTGGCACGCATAGATGAGTGTAACCGGCCAAGATTGCATATTGTGTATGCTCCGTATGATCCATATGAAGCTGAACTATGTGCAAAGGCCGAGGCGTTAGGAGTGAGGATCACTTTTCACTCGGATATAACCGATGACAGCCTTGTCGGATTATATAATTCTGCGATTTGCACTGTCTATGCGCCCGTGCTTGAGCCGTTCGGGCTGGTGCCATTGGAGTCAATGTCTTGCGGAACTCCTGTAGTCGGCATTTGCGAGGGTGGGGTGCGCGAAACAATTACGCATGGCGTCGACGGTTTTCTTGCAGAGCGTGACCCTGATGAGTTTGGAGGATACGTCGAAAGACTTGTTCGTGATCCTGACTTGGCTGATTCGATGGGCAAAGCCGGACGCGAGAGTGTTGCAAATAACTGGAGTTGGGATAAGTCCATCGCCCAGTTGCGAAGTATCTTGGAAGATGCGGCAGGTCTTTGATGAACGAGGCGATGTCTGTCAGCTTGATAGCAAATACGCACGAATATGGCGGCGCCGAGCGGTATCTCTATATGCTTGCACGGGGTTTGGGTGAGTGTGTAAGAGCCGTATATCTGCCTGGAGGTCCAGACTCACCTGCAATACGGCCTGTCCCGGATCACATTGGGGTCAAGAATCTACCTACAAACGGATTTGCCGTCAAGCCTGCAGATATAATTCGTTCTTTACGATTCTATCGAAAGGTGCAGACCGACATTTTGCACTTCAACTTGTGTCATCCGTGTGCTTCCACAGCAGACATCATTGCTGCAAGAATGGCGGGGAGAAGCAAGATCATTGTTACTACTCACCTTCCAACAATAGCACATACGGCAAAAGAAACAATCATGGACAGAGTCAGCTTGCGATATGCGCACCACATAATAACAGTGTGTGAGTCAGCGCGCGCATTTCTAATTGGGCGAGGATTGCCGGAGTCCAAAATCACAACAGTATATAATGGTGTCGAGGAACATATTACCTGTCCAGAGGTGGTCGCCAGGCTGCGTGAGGAGTTGTCGATCAACAGTAATGACATTGTTTTGGGCACTGTTGCGCGCCTTGAGAACCAAAAAGGCTTGGCTTATCTTTTACGCGCGCTCAGGTTGCTCCGGCAGCGCACATCGGCCCGCATAGTCTGGTGTTTGGTGGGTGACGGCAGTCAGTCAAATGAACTGAAAGATATGGCAGCCGATCTGGGAATATCTGACAGCGTTCGATTTTGCGGCTGGCGGAGTGATTCACGCGATTTGATGAGCGTGTTCGATGTGTTCGTTCTTCCATCACTTTTTGAGAGCTTTCCGTTTACAATTGTAGAAGCGATGATGGCGGGCAAGCCGGTTGTAGCTACTGATGTTGGAGGCGTTCGAGAAGCAGTTGACGATGGCAGGACCGGTGTGCTGGTTAGTCCGCGTGACCCCGAGGCATTGTATGCAGCACTGGCGGATTTGATCGGTTCACGCGAGAGAATGACTGTTCTCGGGAACGCTGGATATAAACGTGCGATGTCATCTTTCAGTCTTGACAAGATGATGTCCTCAACGCTTTCACTCTATCGATCGATTCTGCAGCCTGGAACTTGACTTAGGATGGCTTTGATGAAACTAAAAGATTGGTCTGTGGCGTTCTGTAAAAGACACTCAATGCTACGTAAAGCAGGATGGCTGGTGCTGGACGGAGTGGAATTCGCTTGCGATTTAATCGGCTATGTTCCGAGCCACCACGCCAGGTTGTTTTTTTACAGGTATGTGTTCCGCATCAAGATAGGCAAGAAGAGTTATATCCACTTCGGCTGTCGTTTCTATCAGCCGTGGAATATCGTGATCGGCGATCACTGTGTTATAGGTGATCACTGTTTCTTAGACGCCAGAGAAGGGATAACGATAGGCAATAATGTAAATATAGCTGGCGAGACTGCTATATTTACTTTACAGCACGACCCGAAGTGTCCACACTTCGGCGGCAAGGGTGGTCCTGTGGTGTTGCACGATTATGTGTTCACCGGTTCTAGAGCAATGATTTTGCCTGCAGTAGATGTAGGTGAGGGGGCTGGTATTGCAGCAGGTGCTGTGGTGTCAAAAGATGTGGCTGAATATGAGATAGTTGGTGGAGTTCCTGCACGAAAGATCGGCGAGCGATGTCGTGATCTCAAGTACGAACTCAACTGCGCGAAGGCATTTCATTGATACGGCGCACGGAGACTTATTGAATATACTGTTTATCTCGACCTGGTTTCCGTATCCTCAGGATAATGGGGCTCGGATACGAGTCTACAATTTGATAAAGGCGCTTTCGCGGCATCACAATGTATCACTGATCTCGGTACTTCAGGACGATTCGCGGGAGAACGATATTCGATACCTGTCGGATGTCTGTGATGTAGTCTCGTGTCACAGAAACCACTGGTATCCTTCAGGCCGTCTTGTCCGCCTCAAAGGGCTGTTTTCTCTGAGGCCCAGTTTTATGGTGAGCTCGCGAGATAAGCGTATGGAAGAGAGTGTGGCGCGCTGCATTGAGACTCTTAGGCCGGACATTATTGTGGCATCTCAGTTTGTGGCAATGGATTATGTGCCTCATAGAGTCGATTGCCCTGTGCTTTTCGAGGAGCTTGAAGTGGGTTGGCTGCACGGTCAATGCCGCAATGGTGGGCTCTTAGCGCGTATAAGCTGGCTTGCCCGCTACTATAAGTGGCGGTACTGTGTAAGCGATCTGCTCGCACGCTGTGATGCGTATACGTGTGTCTCCGAGCAGGAGAAGAAGTTGATAGCCGAATGCTATCAGTCCAGCAAAATGGGAATTGTGCTTCAAAATGCTATAGACCACTTCCATTATTCCCCAAACGAACGTGAGCCTATCGACGGCTATATGATATATAATGGCGCGCTGACTTATGGTGCGAACCGGGATGCTGTGAGCTATTATGTTCAAGAGATATATCCCATAGTGTCTAGGCTATCTCCTGGTGTTATGCTGCATGTTACGGGCAAATTGCCGTCTGAGGGGGTAGGGCAGATAGCAGATTGCCCCGGAGTGGAGCTGACCGGATATGTTGACGATATACGCTTTCCACTTCGGCGCAGCCAGATGTGCATTGTTCCACTCAGAGAAGGCGGTGGAAGCCGCATAAAAATACTTGAGGCAATGGCTGCAGGGATTCCTGTCGTGTCTACTTCTGTCGGAGCGGAGGGCTTGTGTGTTGAGAACGGTCAACATCTGCTTATTGCCGATACTGCCGAGGATTTTGCGTGCGCCATTGCGAGACTTCGCTCGGATCATTCATTATCGTCTATGCTTTCTGCCAACGCACGCCGACTTATTGAGGAGAACTATTCGTGGTCAGCGGTTGGTGAACGTTTTTGCAACTTAATTGACTCTATGGTTCACAAAAACATGGAACAACCTATTTTGTAGTGGGCTGCACATCACCTTGTTTGGTTCATTATTGAGAAATCATTGTAAAATATGAAATATAAAAAGACAGAAACCCGTCAGGAATCAGGCGGCTTCCGAGAAGAACAGCAGTGGACCCCGGAGCGCATATCTGCGGTAACGCGGAATACTCTTGTTATACTATTATTTGGGGTGTTCTTAGGGTTATTTACAGCCGCTGTCAATTTGTATTATGTTGCGGCAGCCATTTTTGGAGCGGTCCTTGTATTTGTGACTGCATGGCATTTTGAGGCTGCTATTGCACTGTACGTTTTGGTCGCATTTATTCCATGGGGCGAGACGCCGGACCTGGCTGTTGGTGGTTCAGGTGTGGGCAAAGGGGTGTTCATCAGCGAAATCATGCTGGGCTTTTTGCTTGTGGTATGGGCAGGCAAATATTTCCTGAGATCATTGCCCAAAATGCGCATATCATCCGGCTTTTATGTGCCGATGGCGCTCTATTTGGCATATTGCGTGCTGAATGTGGTGAATTCGCTTTTGTTTTGGGATGTGCATGTCAATAAGATGTTTCAGAAACCCCAGGTGAATGTAATCGAACTTGGTTTGCATGTTTTGAGTGCCGGCGCACTGATTATGATCGCCACATCAGTCAGCAATCGCAAGTGGTTGAGAATAATCACTCTGTCTCTAATTGCCGCTTGTAGCTACAATCTTTTTAACACCGCAATCGGCAACCGCATACCGCTCGAGGCTCCATGGTCATCTCTATTAATTGTAATGACAGCCAGCTATTGTTGTGCTGTGGCTTTACATACACGGCAGTGGAATGCGAAACGAATTGGCTGCCTGGCTGTTGTGGCATTGTCGATTGTCATCGTTGTTGTGCTCGGAATATCCTGGGTATCAGGATGGCTTGCTATGTTGGCGGCGTTGGGGACTGTAGTGTTTCTAAGCAACCGTAAGTTGTTTTACGTGACAGCAGTATGCGTCTCAATCATTATACTGGTTGCATGGCCATTTCTGCATGCAAATGTTGTGGAGCAATCTAAAACCGAGGGCGATTTTGACCGCTTCAGCCTGATGAATAGTGCAATGAAATATGCCACTACATTTCCTTTGGGTGTCGGCTTGGGCAATTACCGCACTTACAATTCTTTTTACTATGGAGAGAAATGGGGTACAACAACTTACTCTTCCGCACATGGCACGTATTCTCAGCACCTGGCGGAGACCGGCATTCCGGGCACCGTTCTGTTTTTGGGCATCCTGGTGCAGGGGTTTCTCTGGCTGAAAAAGAATTATCACAGGATCTCAGATTCTTTTTCCAGGGCGTATATTCTGGCAGCAATGGGGCAGATGGTCGGCATTTCAGCAGCTGCGATTTTGGGAGATTACATCATCCCGACATATCATAACGGTGGTTTGATCACTTTCTCGACGACGGTTTATTCTTGGCTGATATGGGGACTGGCCGTGGCGCACGTACGGCTGGCGGGTACGTCAGGTTCGGAGTGCTTATGAAATACTTCTACGACAATTTAATATATCCAATATCGGACGCAGCACTTTCTCGAATTGAAAATGCTGCCGATGAACTGAAGGGTACGCTGTGCTCTTTGAATTTATCGGAGTTGCCCGTTTCTGGATACTGCTCTGAGAGCTTTTCCGAGTATGTGCGGAACTATGACGAGCGGGTCATGCGTTTTACCTATGAGATTGCTTTAGCATCGGCGGGTGTGGAGGATCAAATTGAGCGAATGTCGTTTGTCGACCACGGTGGCGGCACGGGGATTACCTCGCTGCTTGCCAAAAGCATTGGTTTCGGCAACGTGATTTACAATGACATTTGCGATGAGTCTTGTCGTGACGCTCAGACTATTGCGGACGCTGTCGGCTTGCGTGCGGATCAATATGTGTGCGGAGACATCGACCAACTGGCCGGTGTTTTACGCAATATAAGACCGGAATATTGCGTATTGATATCGAATGAGGTCATCGAGCATATATATGACATCGAGAGTTTTCTCTGTGAGTGCTGCCATCTTACTGACGGCTTCATTCGTTTTGTTATGGCAACCGGTGCAAATCCGTTCAATTGGTTGGTTCGGCGCAGGCTGATGAAGCATCAACACCGGGTTGAAAACTATGATCGCGATCCTGATCCTGGGTTAAGAGATGCTGATTGTTCAAAGGCATTTGTTCGTGAGCGCGAGTCCATTATCAAGACATATCTGACCCAACTCGACCGTACCATGGATGATAGCAAACTGGCGGTATTGGCGCGTCGGACTCGCGGACTGGCGATGGATGACATAAAAGCAGCGGTGGACAATCTTTTGGATACCGGCAAGATGCCTAACGGGCTGCAGCATCCCACCAATACATGTGACCCCTATAGTGGAAATTGGGCGGAGCATCTGATGGACCCGTATGAACTTGGCAAAACCCTTGTTTCGCAGGGCTTTGAGTTTGATGTTTTGTGCGGTTACTGGAGGCTTGGGTCAAATCCGGCCAGGCGGGCACTATGCGGACTGCTTAATAAAGCTATAACGTTGATGAACAACCGGTCTGCGTTGGCCGTATCACCATATTATGTACTTACAGGTACAAGATTGCCATCAAATCTAGGCTCTGCCGGCAGGTGTTAAAGTACTATGGATCTGTCTATTTCGATAGTCAGTTGGAATACACGCGACATTTTGGACGCCTGCCTGAAATCCGTATATAGTCATGCCGGGTCGATCGATTTTGAGGTCATCGTTGTTGACAATGCATCTTCCGACGGTTCCGTCGAGATGGTCTCGAATCGTTATCCGGAGGTAAAAGTTATAGTAAATCACTCTAATGTCGGGTTTGCGTCTGCAAACAATCAGGCATACGGCATTTCGAGTGGCGACTTCTTTATGTTGCTTAATTCTGATACTATTGTTCAGTCAAGCCTTGAGAGTGTGGTCAATTTTCTACGCAATAACCCGTCGATTGGAGTGGCCGGTTGTCATTGCCTAAATGCTGACGGCAGTTTGCAGCAGAACTGGTATGATTATTATCCATCTATCTGTTGGGAGTTGCTGCCGGAATCGATGCGTTTGGCGGCCTACAAACTCATTTATAATCGATCTGTGGACGAGACCTTTGATACCAAATGGATTGGCGGGCAGTGCATGACGCTAAGACGTGCTTGTATTGAGCAGGTTGGCTCAATGGATGAGGGATACTTTATGTATTCCGAGGAGACCGATTGGTGTTACAGAATTAGAAGACGAGGCTGGAGGATTTGTCATTGGCCGGGTCTTACCATTACTCACTTCGGCGGGCAGAGCACTAGGCAGATGGCAGATAAAATGCTGGTGCAGCTCTATAGGAGCAAGACAAACTTTATGCGGCGTCATTACGGCAGGGTTTATGCTTCTGCATTCAAGTTTTTACTGATGCTGAGGACCGGGGTGTTACTCTGCGCTGTCGGCTTGCGTTCGGCTTTATCCGGTGATTTGCGACGCCCAAGGTCGATTTTCGGTTTGCTAAAGGAAACTGTACGGCTGTAGGCTTTATGGGAGGGAGTGTATATATGAAAGCAATAATGCGTTGCTGCCAGGTTCTTTTCGTATTATTGATTGGTCTAATAGTATCAACACCGGCTCACTGCACTCCATCTGTGCACAATTTGCAACTGTCGACCGAGAGTGTTGGCCTGTATGATGTTATTGAGTTGTCGGCAGAGATTGATACTACGGCTACCAATCCATATTGGCCATACGATGAATCTCCTCCTGCGGGAATCAATGCAAAGGCAGGAGTTACTGTCGACGGTCTTTTTTCAAATGACGACTGGGCTACGACCATTGTAGTGCCTGGTTTCTATTATCAGGATTGCGAACGACAGTTGGTTACCGGCGATGGCTCCAACTTTCTGGATGAGTCCATAACCCCGGTCGGCAGTCCATTGTGGCTTATAAGGTTTGCACCTACTATAACCGGAACGTGGAAGTGTAAAATTCGCGTTACCGACTCCGGCGGTACCACCATCAGCAGTGAATCCTCGTTTGTATGTGTATCATCAACTAACCACGGCCTTGTTCAAGTGAGCGAGATGGACCCGCGGTATTTTTGTTTGTCTGACGGCACAGTGCTCTCGGGACCAGGAATGAACTTGCCTGACATCAAGACAACATACCTCGCCGATTCATTGCTTCAGACGTGTGGTGACAACGATGTAAAGATAGTGCGTGTTATGTTTACGAACATTCAGTGGCAGACACCGTTCGGGTTATCAAGCTGGAACGCGATATGGAACTTCTGTCTATCCCTGTCGAACACAGGTGGGTTTAAGCCTTCAGACAGATATTGCGCAAGTGTGGCTGCGGGGGCGAATACATTTCAGAGAGTATACCTTGGCAGCGGCGCGTTATACAGACTCACAGGTCATATCCGCACATCGGGCATTACCGGGACCGGTGCATACTTCTACATCAATAACGTAAAGAGCACCAATCTTACCGGCGATAATGACTGGCAGACGATCACTTTGGATTACACACCTGCATCAAGTGCTCAAATTTCGATCGGCTGCCGCAATGAAGGGTCTGCGGGGATCGCCTATTTTGACGATATTTCCCTCAAGAAGTCAACGGACGGTGGAGTGACCTGGTCTGGTGACTATCTGTCCAAGGGGGATTTCGACGCTCAGAACTATGTGGATCAAATAAACGCATGGAAAATAGACCACATATACTCAGCCGCCAAAAATGACGGAGTCTACATTAAGGCGGTAATGCTGGAAAAGGCTGATTATACACTCGGCTGCATAAATCCTGACGGCACAACCGGGTCTTATTCCGTCAGCAATGTGTATGCCTCAACAACCCATCCTTCACGCTGGCTGCAGAAAGCCTGGTGGCGGTATATGGTTGCCCGCTGGAGTTGTTATGCGTCCATGCACTCATGGGAGTTTTGCAATGAGGGAGACCCATTCGATGCTAGCCACTATGATGCCGCAAATGCAATGGCCGACTTTGTTCACTCGATTAGTCCCAACAAGTCTCTGTGTGCAACATCATTTTGGCACTCCATCCCGATGGAGTTTTGGAAATCGTCTTCCTGTGATTACCTGGATTGTCACGAGTACATAGGTCCTCGAGTCTTCAGCCACGGTCCACGAGTGTATGGCGCTTTGGACGGGATATCTGCTTTGCCCTCATCCAGTAGTGCGGGAACAATAGAATTCGATGCCGCTGAGCATCACAATGGTGTGCAATCACTCAAACTAACCCCTCAACCGAGCACTGGTCCTGGTGTGTTTCAATACTTGCCCGGTGGAGCGTATCATGTCGGCATTAATCCTTCGCACAGCTACACAGTCCGTTTTTGGGCCAAGGCTGACAATGTCTCAAATCCCATAAACACAGTGCATCCAGGCATATATCTGGTCTGGTCAAAAGCATATCACGAAAATGATTTTGTTGCACAGACCTGGATATCAGCGGATTATGGAACCTATAGCTGGACATGCTTTACTCAGAAGGGTATTGTTCCTGCTTCAGCGGCAAATACTGCAACGATATATCCGATGTGTACAAGGCAGGCTTCAGGTTCAAGCCACTTTTGGATTGACGACATCGAATTTATAGATGAGACCACTGGTGAGAATCTGTTTTTTGACGGCGGCTTCGAGTCTGAGCGCATCGATAATGATACTGCCGCGGCAACCTTAAAATTCGGCAGGCTGTTGCGTAGCTATGCCGGCAGAATCTCGAAGCCTTGTGTGTGGGGCGAGACGGGAATTGATGGCACTAATGAACTTGGCTCGCCATATAAAGGCTACACCTTTGATGATGAGAATCAGCACTTGGTCGACGATCTTGATGTCATTCACCTGAAGAAAATGATATGGGCCCACTGCGGCGCGCAGTGCCCAACTATGCTCTATTATTGGAATGACAACATATCCAGAAAGAACAAGTGGAACTATTTTAGGGCGTTCCAAAGCTTCATTTCAGGCATTCCTTTGGCAAATTCCCATTACGTGGATGCATCGGCCAGTGTTTCGAATACCAGCATCCGCGCGATTGGTCAAAAAGACCTTACAAACAACTGCGCCCACATATGGGTCGATAATATCCCATACAACTGGAAGAATGTAGTGGACGGAGTAAGTGTCGCTCAAGCGACGGGTGATGTCACGATATCCGGTTTTAAGAACGGGGAATATGTCATCGAGAAGTGGAATACATCCACCGGCGCAATCGATTCCACGGGTGCTTATACGTGCAGTGATGGAAACATAACAATTCATGTCGACAGCCTGGTTTCGGATGCGGCCTATAAGATATATCTCAAGCCGGCCAAGATCGACTTGCGAGTGATCGTGCCGTCGGCGCAAGTTATTCCAGGTCAGGCTGTTACCATCACTGTAGAATATACAAACAGTGGGTCAACTGACGCACACAATGTAACGATTTCTGCTCGAGTTCCGGCTGAAATGGACTACGTTTCTGGAAGCGCAGAAAAATCCGGCGGCACGTTGAACGCGCAGACAGGATATGTAAGTTGGGTTATTGATTATTTACCGGCTCAACAGACCGGAACAAGAACATTCAGTGCGGTTGTGCACTGAAGTGTAAAGGGAGATTATGAACAGACAATGTTGTCCACTTTGTGGGTCTACCGACTATATGCAGCTTTACCGTTCAAAGAAGTCACCTGGCCCTTTGGTGAAATGTGCATCTTGTGACTTTCTTTTTATATGCCCAATAGAAGATACTAAAGCACTAATTGAAGATGGACCTGTTCTTAGTGGGCAGCCAATAGATCTACTGAATAGTTCAGACCTTTCCCACCTTACACAGTGGGAAAAGTCATTGATCAGCAATTATATGAGTGAGGAGTACGCGAAGAGAAAAAACGCTCAGTCTGCTTTGCAGAGAATAAGCTGCACAATTTCGCCTCCCGGTCGGCTGCTTGACATTGGGTGTTTTTGCGGAGTGTTCCTGGATGTTGCCGGCCAAGCTGGTTGGACTTGTCAGGGTGTCGAACCGTTACTGGGGCCATCAATTTATGCCCGTAGTCATTATGGACTGAATGTAGTCACTAATACTTTAAGCGAGGATACATTCGAACAGGGTAGTTTTGATGTAATTACCAGTTTTCAGGTGTTTGAGCATTTAGTCGATCCTGTGCGCGAGTTGCGTATAATCAACAGTCTGCTTAAACCTGGTGGAATAGTGGTGATTGAGGTTCCTAACTTAAGTGTTTTTGCGGCTAAGCTCTTCAGGGGATATCACAGGCACTTTGTGAAAGACCATCTTAATTTCTTTAATCGCCGAACGCTGGAAAAGGCTCTTGAGGACAGTGGTTTTTTACCTGTTGATTTGTGGTATCCGTCAAGGCTGATGACTGCGGAGCATTTATTGGGATGGCTAAGACGGCTGACTGGTAATGCCGGTTCGGCTAGTCACGATGAAAATCTTTCCCGTGAACCTCGTGCCTCAGGGTTCATTAAGCTGAATTTCAGAGACATTATTGCAGTCGTTGCTCGAAAAAACATAGATGCTTAGGGCATTTGTGCTCGGTCCGCCGGTTAGGATTTGCCGTTTGTCGGCTATTTTCGTGAGCATAGGTCTGCAAATGCTTCGGCACATTGTTGCAGCATGATTCCAATGTGTTAACGTGTGTATTTGTGACAAATTCCCTTCCTGATCCCATAAACGTTTCGCTTTGAATGCTGCTTTTCGATCTGATACTCTCTTGTTTACCGTGCTTTCGTGGCATATTACAGAAAAGAAATGCCTCAGCGAAAAGTGGCAGATGTTGAGCGACAACACGAGAAACGAAGACTAACGGCTTGATGACGCAATATGGAATTATTCACTGAATATCAGAAGGTATATTAGTCTATTTAGTATAATTCCAATACAAGCGGCAGGCGATTTGGAGTCAACAATATGTCAACTATCGATGGCATCGGCAAAGGGCATGATCGGCGAGCGCGTGCATGGGTTTTCGTGATTATAGCGGCTGCCGTCATAATGTATATCCCGACACTGGGCTATTTGCGTGATAAATGGATAGAAGATGCACAGTACAGCCTGGGATTTCTGGTACCACTCGTATCCGGTTATTTTGTATGGAAGAAGTGGCCGGATACTGCAGGGCTCACAAAGTCGCCATCTATATGGGGGCTTGTGCTTATTCTCATTGGGCTGTTATTACACCTGTCAGGCACACTCCTGGACCTGTCGGGTCCGTCCGGCGTATCAATAATAATCGTGCTGATCGGCGGATGCCTTTATTTTCATGGCAAGGGGCTTCTCAAGCTGATGGCATTTCCGCTTGCTTATATGGTCTTTATGATCCCTGTGCCTGGTGGGCTGATCGACCGTGTGGGGTTGCCGATGCAGCTTCTTGCCAGCGGATCGACTGCCCACATACTCAGTTTCCTCGGGCTTGATGTCTCTCGTGCGGGCATCCAGATATCGGTCGAAGGTTACCAGTTTGAAGTGGCTCCGGCCTGTAGTGGTATGAGTTCACTTGTCGCGCTTGTTGGTGTGAGTGCGGTCTTTGCCTATCTGACGCGTCTGCGGCCTGCACTTAAGTGGACACTCTTTGCACTGTCGCTTCCGATTGCTCTCGCGGCGAATATAGTTCGTATTACTACTATTGCTCTGGTCGGTTACCAGTGGGGTTGGGAGAATGCGATGCATATATATCACGATTGGTCCAGCCCAATCTTGTTTCTGGTGGCTATTATATTGCTTTTCGTGATCAACTGGGGGTTTGAATGGCTAAGCGCACGCCGAACTACTGCCTCGTCCTGATATTGCTCGTTATATCGACCGGCATTACGTACTGGGCGCGGAGCAAACCTCCCGTGCTGCCGGTTAGTGCCGACCTTGCGTCAGTGCCAAGGCATATCGGAGTCTGGCGTGCGGATGGTCCTGATGTCGAGCCGACAAAAGATGCATTGGAGGGCTGGCTGGTAGTTAAAAAGGATTTCCTTATACGCGATTATGTTGATGATTACGGCAACCAGATAAACCTTTTGATGGTTTACAAAGGTCAAGACAGGCGCGGCTGGCACATGTCGGAGATGTGTTTCAGCGGATCTGGCTATAATGTCACTCAGACACGCATACTTGTTCCATATGCCGGTCACAAATCCCCGGCTGTGAAGCTGGTTGCCGTGGATACGAACACCCGCTCCAAGGTTATATCGGTCTACTGGATGGCTCAAGGCAGGCACGCAGAATCTAGTTTCGCAAAGCAGCAGTTTTCGATGGCTCTGGCGCGTATGCATCCGTCGAAAGAAGGTTGGTCATTCATCCGTGTCACAAGCGGTGTTTACGGCTCTGAAGAAGAGACTATGACTTACATCAGAAACTTCATACGTTCGGCCTCCGACCCTATGATACGAGCAATGAAGTAGTGCAAGAGGAAGCTCGTCTTGTCTAAACGCCTCAAAATTCTATTCCTGGCGCATTTATTTCCCTTGCCTCTGGACTCAGGCGGCAAGATCAAGTCGTATTACACCCTCAAAGCGCTGGCATCTCAACACGACGTGCGAGCGCTGGCGTTTATCAGGTCGGACGATGAGCTTGCGCATCTGAAAGAGCTTGAATCGATCTGCAAGGTCGATCTGGTGACGTTAAAGCGCGGCAAGTTCAGACAGGCATCCGACCTCTTGCGTGCGATAACACTCGGCAGGTCATTCATCGTCAGCCGTGATTATAGAGATGAGATGCGCTCCGCGTGTAATCGGATCATAGCAGACTTCCAGCCGGACGTGGTCCATATTGACCATCTTCAAATGGCTCAGTTTGTTGATTTTGATGGTGCGTACAAGACCGTTCTGGACCATCACAACGTAGAGTCGATGATTATAAAGCGCCTTGCAGACACATCAGAGAGCCTGCCTGTGCGGATGTATGCGGGGATGGAGTGGCCAAAGCTTCAGAGATATGAGCTGGATATCTGCCGCAGGGCTTCGATGGTCCTGACTGTGAGCGAAGAGGATAGGTCAACCCTTACCGATCTTTCTCCTGAACTAACCAATATAGAGGCTGTGCCGATTGGTGCGGACGTTGATTACTTCCAACATATCGACCGGGTGCAGGGCTCGAACAATATTCTCTCCATAGGCACTATGTACTGGCCTCCCAATATCGATTCAATGCTGTATTTTCATCGTGAAATTTACCCACTCGTTAAGGCTAAGATTCCCGAGTGCAAGCTGACTATAGCCGGTCAAAAGCCTGTGGAGTCGATTCGCTCTCTCGCCTCCGATCCTTCGATTGCGGTGATCGGATACGTCAGCGATTCTCGCGAAATCTCGAAAGACTGCGGCGTATTTATAGTCCCACTGCGGTCCGGCAGCGGTGTGCGAGTCAAGATATTGAACGCTCTCGCGATGGGCCTGCCTGTCGTTTCTACTTCAGTGGGAGCTGAGGGGCTTGAAGTAGAATCCGGCACTCACCTTATGCTTGCCGACACGCCAGAGGACTTTGCAGATGCAGTGGTCAAAGTGCTCAAGGATCGTGAGCTTGCCGACAGGATCGGTCGAGGCGGCCGCGCTCTGGTATGCGAAAAGTACTCGTGGGAGAGGGTAGGGCGCCAACTGCTCTCGGCATATGGCAGGCTGACTGATGGAGCAGGCTCATGAACATACTCTTTATCGCGCCATACGTGCCGAGCCGGATCAGAGTAAGGCCGTTTCACCTGATTAAGGAGCTTTCGAAGCGCCATCAAGTTACTGTTATTGCATTGGGTGAAACTGACGGCCGCAAAGTCGAAGGAGCGGATGAACTGCCCGAGATTGTGGCCGATCTGCATGTGGTGCCGCACTCTAAGCCGCGCGGATATTTGCAGTCTCTGATTGCTCTGCCGACTCCGGTACCTATGTGCGCCGCATTCTGCCGGTCGCAAGCGATGAAAAGAGCGATATCTGAGGTAATGCGTCAACGTAAGTTCGATATCGTTCATATAGAGCATCTCAGGGCTGCCCACTTTGCATCGATGATGGGCGATGTGCCTGTTGTTTTCGACTCAGTCGATTGCCTGACGAGCCTGTTTCGCCAGATGGCTTCTGAGCATAGGAACCCAATATCAAAGCTTGTCATGCTCGAAGAAGCGATTAAACTCAGCAGATATGAGCCGCGAGTTCTGCGGCGGTTTGCTCGTGTTATAATTACCGCCGAGACGGAGCGTGCCGAGCTTCTGGCAATGAACTCCGATATCCGTGTGGATGTCATCGAAAACGGAGTTGATACGGATTACTTTGCTCCGCGGGGTGCGGCGCGCTGTTCGAAACGGATTATATTCAGCGGCAAGATGGGTTATCACCCAAATGCTCAGGCAGCGGTCTGGTTTGCAAAGGAGTGTTTTCCGACAGTCCGGCAAAAGCACCCGGATGCCGAGTTCGTGATTGTGGGAAGCGGTCCATCTGAAGATATTATGAGCTTATCCGCAGTGCCGGGCATAACGGTTACCGGATATGTGCCGGACATTCGTCCATATTTGGATTCGGCTCAGGTTGCGGTTGTGCCGATGCAGGTTGCGGTCGGCATACAAAACAAGGTTCTGGAGGCGATGGCTATGGAATTGCCGGTTGTCGCCACGCCCATCGCCTTGCGTGCATTTGGTGATGGATGCCCCGGCACAGTGTGTGCTCAGGGTGCCGAGAAGGTTGCGGATGAGGTGATAAGTCTGCTGGATACCCCGGAAGCTGCGCACGATATCGGTCGCTTGGGTCGCCTAGAAGTGATCAAAAGGTTCTCATGGGAGTCGAGCGTGCGTAGTCTGGAACATATATACGAAGAAGTGATTGCAATTGGAGGAAATGAATGAGTGTCGCAGAGGGAAGCCGCATTAGTAAAGCGAAGAGGCTCACTTTGCAGGATCGTGGCATCAATTGGAACCATATCCTTGCAATGGTCGGGATATTTGTTGTGCTGGGAGCGGTCATGGGCGGGTATTATCTGCAGAACCATCCCTGGCTGACTACCCGCGATCAGATGGACATTGCGCAGATTTCTTTGAACATATCGACCGGCAAAGGTTTTACGACGCGCTTTGTCAGGCCGTTCAACGCAGGGCTGTTGAAGGATGTGCCTGCTCCTCTGCCTGAAATAAACCATGGACCCCTCTACCCATATGTTGTTGCTGCTGCCTTCAGATATACCCAAGTATCTGACCAGGCAGTTGTGCGAATGTCGATGATATTTGGTTTTCTTACTTTGATAGCGACATTTATTCTTGGAAGAATGCTCTTTGACTGGCGCATCGGTATATTGGCTGCGGTGGGCATGGGCACTTCTGTGTTTGTCCTGCAGTCAGCCACATCGGCAAGTGAGTGGCCGATGGCAGCATTCTGGTTTGTCTTGCTAATGCTTGCAATTGCAGCGCACCATAAGAACTCCCTGTCCGGCGGCGGCAGGGCAGGCTATTTTTATGTAGTTGCATCAGCCATACTGATCTGCCTGCTTTATATGACCCATCAGGCTCTCTTGTTTTTGTTTATTCCCGTTGCTCTGTATTTTGCAGTAACCGGTTCCAGACGTATACAGCACCTGGTTTTATTTATGATGGTAACAGCAATTGCAGTCGCGCCATGGGCATACAGGAATGCAGAACTGACCGGCGGATCTATTCTGGGCGCCAATGCCTGGGACATAATGGCCGATACAAGCGAGTTTCCCGGCAATACGTTTTACAGGAGCATAGATGCGGCAGGTCGTGGTATTGCCGGAGTTTTACTATATCCCATGGAGCACTTCTCATCTTTCTCGCAAAAGTTGATGGCAGGCACCTCCGGTGCGGTCGGCGATATGCTGTCGATACTGGGGATGGTAATACTGCCGCTTGCGGTCGTGAGCATGCTATATAAGTTCAAATCGCCGTCTGCAAACGCGGTCAGGGGAGTGCTTTATGTCCTTGCTCCAATTTTTCTCATGTGTATTGCACTTTTCAGCCTTGGAAATAATGCTTTGATATTAATTGCCCCCGCTGCATCCGTATTCGGTAGTGCATACTTGTTCTTGCTTCTAGATGCAAAAAAACTTCACCCAATCTTTTTGAAAGGCATATTAATAGGGGTTATATTAATCACTTCCTGGCCGGCGGTAAGTGCAATTGTATGGGCAACCAATGAACAAGCAGATAAAATGCTTGAGGCATCAGCTATAATGTCTCAGGGAGACAAATTAGGTGTGACATGCATGTATACGGATATTCCATGGCTTGCTGCATGGCGAACCGAAAATGAGGTTGCTGTCTGGCTGCCTCGTTCTGATGCAGACATTTCGAAGCTAGTCCAAGATGGGTATTCGATGAATGTTATTGTTCTAACGTCCGAGTCTCGCAGTTATCCAACTGATGAGACGTGGTATAAGCTTTACACAACAAAGATACAGCGTGAATACATTGCTAATCCTGATAAGGTTCTTAGTCGGATTCGCGCATATGCAAAAGATATAGGCCGAAGCCCTGAACAGACAGAAGCAGCTAATAAATTTTTTCAACAAAACCAGAGAAATGCGGAAGTGTTTGATTCTATAAAAGGGTATAAGCAGACGGATCTGGGGCCTTTTGCATCGGACGAACTGCAGATTTATCAACCAGCTCTTCAGTAGTAAGCAATAAAGATATGGGCGGAGCACATTAACTCCGCCCAAAATTACTATAACTCGCACCAAGCTTGATAGCTCTAGTTTTTATTTTCTTCGCAGCCTCTTTAGCCCCGCAACGCAGCAAAGGCCAAGTGATCCCAGGATCATACTTATCGGCTCAGGCACCATTCCCAGTGTCTTACCTGTGCTTGCATGACCGCCGTTCTGTGCGCTGCAGTCAACATAGCCGGGTTCATATATGGACTTGAAACTGAATGTTACAGGACTTGACGTCGGAAGTCCATTCTCCCATCGCACGGTATCTACCAGAGTGCTGGCCCATGTGAAAGTGGGGTCACTGGATGCGGTTCCGAAATACGGAAACAGCCCAGGATTGCCTATGCTGAAACTGTGCAACTGGCCATTCAGGGCGGGCACGTTCGTCGGGGATACAACGTAAACATAGTCCCAAATGCCGCCTGTGAGAGTGGCAGTGGCATTTACGTTTACATTGCCGAGGGTGCCTGTGAGAATTGAGTTGTATGCCATCGCATGTGCTGACATAGCCATGCCAATGAGCATTACAACCGCAGCAATTAATACGATTCTTTTTGCCATAGTAATTACATCCTCCTTTCCCAATGAATCAATACGTCCGTTTTGCTTGCCGGCATATCGACCCGACGCACTAACTGACGGCAAATCCCGCAAAGTCAAATTGTCGTGCAGGTATTCACAGCCGAGCATACTTTTTGATAATAGCCGAGATTGAAGTAAATGTCAATGCCAGAGGTAAAAAACTAGTAATTCTAACAGGTGATAAAGCGAGCAGGCAGAGCTTTGTGTGTAATACAGTCGCTATATGCGTGCATGATATTAATAATTGGTCTGAAATATATATGCGTGTCTGTCTGGTGGACCGTAATGTGTATGGATTTGTGACAAATAATCGTGCGCACCCTACCTGAAAATCCACCAAAACGGCGAGAGCGTCTGGAGCGCATTCCAGAGATTTGGTTTTTGCTTATGCTCCGTTACGTATATAACGTCTCCGCGCCTGACTTGGGGTTCGTCCGCAGTGCCTTTGATGACCTGTGTAAGGTCAACCGTGACCGATTCGCCAACCTTTGCCTCGGGTCCGGAGGCATGCATGATCTTGATTGCACGGATGTCTCCAACATTGGTAACTGCGCCTCCCGCTACACCGATTGCTTCGCTGAGCGCCAGCTTCCCTTTAATAGGGTATTGTCCAGGTTTGTTGACTCCGCCCCATATCGTGAAATAGGATATCTCCAGTTCGGACACATATATTATGTCACCGGGCGCGAGCGCGATATCTGCGGTGGGATCTCCCGCCATAGCCTTTTCATAGTCGATTTTAATAGGTTCGGCGATACCTTCTCTTTTTACAGTAATCTTCGCCGGATCGGCCTCAACAGTAATTCCACCCACCAGGCCAATAGCCTCACGAAAAGTCATGTTGCGTTTGAGTGGGATTGAGCCGACCTTGCTGACCTGCCCTGACGCCATTACCGTGCCTATCATATCCAATCGAGATACGACTACGGTGTCTCCCGACTCCAACTGTCTGTTAACGGTCAAATCTTCACCGGATAAGTATTTGGTGAGGTCCAGGTCTATTATCTCGTCGCCTCTTCTGATATTTACACGCGAGAGATCTGCTGTATCGTCATAACCGGCCTGCGCTAGCGCCTGTAAAACCCTGTCGCCGACTCCTATTTCAATCAACCCGCGTTTGTTGACTTGACCGACCACAAACACCTGCATCTTCGCGCGCTCCACGAAAGACACACTTACCTGTGGGTTTACGAGCACGCTCTTAAGAGATTTGGTGATTTCAGCAGATGCGTCCGATGTGTTGAGGCCTTCGATCTTCACGGAGTTGACCATCGGCATTAGTATGCAGCCGTCACTGTTGATCTGATAGTGCTTGGAGAAGTCCTTCTCGCCGTCGACAGCCACGTCGATCACGTCACCTACAGCCAACTTCGAGCCGTCCGCTATAGCCGCCATAGGCAGTATAGAACCGACAAGCATCAATATCGCTATTACAATATAAGTAGCCTTCATCAGCCGGTAGCCTCCGTGAGCCGAGATTCCATACATATTATTCCTGCGCTTGGGCTTATAGTCAAGCAATTTATACGCTCTGATCAATAATTTGTTGCAAGCATACAAATACGGATACGCAGTCAGCTCCCTTGATAGTTCCGTTAAAGTTTCACACACAGTATTCCTTGGTAAAACTTCATCTGTAATTGAGAGGAAGGGACTTTGAACGACGAGCAGCAAGTATCGAGGCTGAGCAAGTTCTTTGCGGCCCGCAAAAGAGCCATCATCGTGATCGGCGTAATCCTTCTTGTCGGCATTGGTGTGCTGGTGTATTGGATTCTGAGCCTAGGCAAGGAATCGACCGATGACGCCCAGGTCGCAGGCCACCTCGTTCCGATTAGTCCTCGCATTGCGGGTCACGTCGTCGAGATCAACGTAAACGACAACCAGCTTGTGGATAAGGGTTATCTCCTTGTTAGGCTCGATCGAAAAGAGTATGTGGATCGGGTCCGTAAGTCTTCAGCAGCGGTGGATGCGGCGATAGCGCAGGAGTCTGTAAGCAACAGGCAGGTCTCGGTTGTCGGTAAGACTGCTCCTTCATCGCTGGATCAGGCCAAGGCAGCCGTAAAGAACGCCCAGGCTACTGTATCGAGCGCGAACAACCAGGTGATCGCCGCGATTGCGCAGGCAAGATCAGCAGACGCTCAAGTAAGAGCCTCGCGGGATGTGGTCGAGGCGGCGCGCACGGATGTCAATGCCGCCGCCGCTCAGGTCACTGCAGCCGAGGCGGCGGTGAAAGCCGCTGAGGCGAATGCGGCATCTGCTGCTGCTCAGGCCAAAAAAGCTGCCAGCGATTATGCCAGATACAAAGAACTCTATACCGCAGGTGCAGCGTCCGCACAGCAGTTCGAAAGCTTTCAGACCACAAATACCAGCGCCCAGGCGGCGCTCAACGCGGCCCGACAACAGGTAGCCGGCTCCAAAGCAGCCCTAAACCGTGCCATAGCGAGCCTTGCGGGTACAAAAGCAGTCCTGAAACGCGACAATTCCCAGTTAGCCGCTGCAATGGATGCATCCGATCAGGCTAAGGCAGGCGTTGAGACCGCCAGGTCGGAAGCTGCGCGTGCGCGTGCGCTCCTTAAACAGTCCCAGGCTGCTTTTGCAGGCACTCAGACGGTTCCCGAGCAGATATCTATCAGCAAGTCTCAAAGAGGCGCTGCCAAGGCAGCAGTCAAGCAGAGCATTGCTCAACTAAATAATGATCGCCTGCTGCTTTCATACACAAATATAAAAGCGCCTGTCAGGGGAGTTGTCAGCGAGAAGGGTGTTCAGATCGGTCAATATGTCCAGCCCGGCCAGATGCTGATGGCCGTAGTCCCGCTTACGAATGTCTGGGTGGTCGCCAACTTCAAAGAGACTCAGACAGGCCGCATGCACCCCGGCCAGAGGGCGACATTTACCGTGGACTCATACCCCGGCATAAGGCTCAGAGGCCGCGTAAACAGCATCGGGGCGGCAACGGTAGCCCAGTTCAGTCTTTTGCCGCCGGAGAATGCGACAGGCAACTTCGTCAAGGTGGTGCAGCGCATCCCTGTGAAGATAGTTCTGGACCAATCACTGCCGAAGGGGGTAGTACTCAGACCGGGACAAAACGTCATCGCGACTGTCTATCTGCGCTGAATGCGTCACAGCGTCATAGCGTCATAGCGTCACAACGTCTTTGATCGGGCGCGATTTCCGATCGCGCCCGAAACAGAAGAGTAGGATTTCAAATTCCGATTAATATCCCTCCAGGTATCTTACCTGGAGGGCTGAGCGAGGCTGACATGGAAGAGAGAGCAGATAACTTACAGGAGCAGGGATGGTGTCCTGTCGGCACACCAGGTGTGGTCGCCATTGCCGTCATGCTGGCGACCTTCATGGAGGTGCTGGACAGCACGGTCGTAAACGTCTCTCTGCCGCACATAGCGGGCAACCTCTCCGCAACAATTGACGAGAGCACATGGGTTCTGACCTCATACCTGGTTTCAAATGCGATAGTCCTGCCTGCCACAGGCTGGCTCAGCAGACTTTTCGGGCGCAAGCGCTATTATATGATCTCAGTCACTGCATTTGTGATCTCGTCGTTTTTGTGCGGCCTGGCGCCCTCGCTGCATTCGTTGATCTTTTACCGTGTGCTGCAGGGTCTGGGCGGCGGCGCGCTCCAGCCTATATCTCAGGCGATCCTGCTCGAGTGTTTTCCGGTCAGCAGGCGCGGGATGGGCATGGCCATATTCGGGATAGGGGTTGTGTTTGCGCCGATCATAGGGCCAACGCTCGGCGGGTGGATCACCGACAACTACTCCTGGCGCTGGATATTCTATATAAACATCCCGATAGGCATCTTGTCGATGATCATGGCGCAGATATATGTCGTCGATCCGCCATATTTGCAGCGCGGCGCGATAAAAATCGATTATATCGGTCTTGGCCTGCTTGCGTTGGGGATCGGCTTTCTTCAGGTTGTGCTGGACACCGGTCAGAAGCACGACTGGTTCCAGACATCGTGGATACTGCATCTCTCGATTATTTCTGCAGTCAGCCTGATCGCACTGGTCGTGTGGGAGTTATACACACAGCACCCGATCATAGACCTCACAGTCTTCAAGGTGCGCAACTTCGCGCCCGGAGTCTTTCTCATATTCATGCTCGGCATAGCATTGTATGGGAGCATGGTCCTCTTGCCGGTCCTGCTGCAGACTCTGCTTGGATACTCTGCACTACAAAGCGGGCTTGCAATGTCTCCGGGAGGCATAGGGACGCTGATCTGTATGCCGGTGGTGGGTTATCTGGTCGGACGATGGGACGTGAGGTATTTAATAATCTTTGGGTTGTCAATGCTCTCTGTGTCCATGTTTATAATGTCCGGTTATAACCTGCAGATCAGCTTCTGGGATGCGGCCTATCCGAGAATAATCATGGGCATCGGCCTTGCGTTTTTGTTTGTGCCCCTCGCGACAGTGACCTTCGCATTCCTTTCACGAGAAAGGACAGGCAGCGCAACGGGCATATTCAACCTCATGCGCAACATCGGTGGCAGTGTAGGGATTGCGGCAGTAAACACGCTCCTTGCCCGCCGCGAGCAGTTTCACCAGTCCAGGCTGGTAGAAAACATATCTACCTTCAACCCAACCTTTCAACAGTGGTTCAACGGAGCCGTTGCAGGACTTACCGCAGCAGGCCAGAGCTATCTCAATGCCCAAAAACAGGCTATTGGTATTGCGTACCAAATGGTAATACGTCAGGCCGCTATGATGTCTTTTGTAGACGCGTTCTGGCTGCTGGGTGTAGTGATGATTGTTCTGCTGCCGCTGGTATTTCTGATGCGGCGTCCACCGCGCCATTCGCAGCCTGTCCCTGGGGCGCACTAAGCAAAGTCGTAAATAGTGTCGGCGTGTGGTAGACAACGCCGACACCATAAATGCTATCTATTCAATATCCGATTGCTGCCTGACCCTTACAAGGTTGGTCAGCTCAGCTCCAGACATCTCACATGAGCTTATTCCGGTTACGCTCACAAAGTCGCCCTCGTTCGGGACACTTACCCCTGTCGGGACACTCACCTTTACATTAGTAAGCGAACCATCAGATATCTTAAACCAGCTTGGAATTGAAGCAGGATCGATATCTATAACCTTTCCCCATACACGCACCAGCAGACCGATGTTGTTGATCCCGGCCAGTTTTTGCCGCTTAAGCTCAAACTTACCGGTATCCGGGTTATTTACCAACTGCCAGCCGAATACACCCTCCTGGCCCTCGCCGGTGAGCAGGTTATACATGAAATCGCCGCCGCCGAGGCTCTGATTGGTCATGCCCAGTGGATTGACTGACCCTGTAGCTGTCTGCATTTTATATGAGGATAGCGAAATGGCTTTCTCTCCATCGACTGTAGTCAGGGTGCCGTATGCATCTATCAGCTTTCCAAGCTCTGCATCGCTTGGAGCGGGAGTTACTTTGATCCCGCACAACTTGTCAGTGTCTTCTACATATATGCAGTCATCGAATTTGCCTGTGACCACACATTCGAGAGCCATAATCCGGCTTTCACTTGCTCTGGCTTTGGATGTAGATAATGGTTCAAATCCCAAAACTACTTGCGGGATTAGATTATTAGTTGCCCCTCCATTGCCAAGCTCACCGTATGAATTGCTTCCCCATGTCCATACAGTGCCGTCACTCTTTATGGCTACTGTATGACCATTGCCGCCCGCGATAGCAACAACTCCTGTAAGGTTGTGAACTTGTAATGGATTTGGGCTTACCCCACCACTTCCATATACGGGGCCAAGCTGGCCAGCAAAATTGTCTCCCCAACACCATACCGTCCCATCGCTTTTTAAGGCAATTGTGTGATCTCTGCCAGCCGCAATAGCAGTCACTCCGGTAATCTTGGTGACTTGCATTGGGGTCGACATACTCATATTATATGTAAGATAGCCCAGTTGGCATTGGCCATTAAATCCCCAAGTCCATACTGTGCCATCATTTTTCAATGCAACTGTGTGGTAACTGCCAGCCGAAATGGCAATTACTCCAGTGAGGCTTGAAACTTGCACCGGAGTTAACTTATTAGTTGTGGTTCCGTCGCCAAGCTCGCCCAAACCATTGTATCCCCAAGCCCATACAGTGCCGTCACTTTTAAGGGCTACTGTGTAAGAGCCGCCAGCAGCTATGGCAATAACTCCGTCGAGGCCTGAAACCTGCACCGGAGTCGATTTGTCTATAGTGCTCCCGTCTCCAAGTTGGCCACAGTTGTTGCGCCCCCATGCCCATACAGTGCCATCACTCTTCAGGGCTGTTGTGTGATAGAAACCACCCGAAACGGCCACTACTCCGCTAATACCGGAAACTTGCACCGGAATCGATTTGTCTATAGTGGTCCCATCACCAAGCTGTCCATAGGCATTATATCCCCAAGTCCATACTGTGCCATCATTCTTTACAGCAATCGTGTGATGAAAGCCAGCCCAAATGGCAGCTACTGCGTCAAGGCTGGGAACTTGCATCGGAGTTAACTTATTAGTTGTGGTTCCATCGCCAAGCTGACCATACCAGTTGCACCCCCATGTCCATACAGTTTTGTTGTTCTTTAATGCTACTGTGTCACAGAAGCCTGCCCCAATAGAAACCACTCCAGTAATGCCGGGTACTTGTGCTGGAGTACCACCTGCATCAAACCCATTGCCAAGCTGGCCATATTTATTATATCCACATTCCCAAATTGTGCCGTCATTCGTTAAAATAACCGTGTGTCCATAACCCGCGGCAACAGCAACAACCCCGGTTAAGTTGGAGACTTGCACTGGAATTGCACTATTTCCATTACCCAGTTGGCCATAGCTGTTGTTTCCCCAACCCCATACAGTGCCATCATTTCTCACGGCCACAGTATGATAAGAGCCTGCCGCAATAGAAGCCACTCCTGTAAGCCCTGCGACTTGTACAGGAGTCGACTCATTAGTTCTAGTTCCGTTACCAAGTTCGCCATTTCCATTAAATCCCCAAGCCATTACTGTGCCATCACTCTTTAGGGCAAATGTTTGACACCCGCCAGCTGCTACAGCGATAACTCCAGTAATGTCGGAAACTTGCACCGGAGTCGATAGCGAACTATTATTATTACTGGTAGTTCCATTTCCAAGCTGACCAAAACCATTATTGCCCCAAGCCCATACAGTGCCATCGTTCTTTACTGCCACCGTGTGATTTGCACCAGCCGCAATGGCAATCACTCCTGTAAACCCCGTAACCTGTACTGGAGTTTCATAACATGTGGTTCCACTGCAAACCTGGCCACAACCATTGGATCCCCAAGCCCATATAGTGCCGTCACTCTTTAAGGCTACTGTATGATTTTCGCCAGCCGCGATTGCAACTACTCCATTAAGGCCCGAGACTTGCACTGGAGTCAATCGTACATTGTTGCCGGTTCCATCGCCAAGCTGAGCTTGAGTATTGTCTCCCCAAGCCCATACCGTACCGTCACTTTTTAGAGCTACTGTGTGACACCAACCAGCCGCGATGGCAACTACTCCATCAAGTCCTGAGACTTGTACTGGAGCCGACTTATCAACTTCGGTACCGTCGCCAAGTTGACCACGGTCGTTGTGTCCCCAAGCCCATACTGTGCCATCGCTCCTTAAGGCTACTGTATGACCGCTGCCAGCCGTCACTGCAATGACCTTTGCTGCCCAAACGTTCGAAGTAAGAAATAATAATACAAGCACAAAACTGATGACTAACTTTTCTTTAAGCTTCATCTTTTTCCTCTTTCCGTGGAGGTCATCAGACTCCACTATTCGTGTTTTTTGTGCCTGCCCGCAATACATATAAGAATACCTGCAGACAAAAAAAGTTCCGCATTATGCAACGCAATTTTGGATATTTTTATATGATGTATGATATATAACTCATTATGATATTTTTTAGATGAGTTGAGTGAAGATAATTGTAGCTGATTGAATGCAACTGCAAATGGATATCCATAGCTTTGTGCTTGCAATAACTAGCCTATTCGTCTAGAGTATTAGCCTATGAGCAATCAATCGATAGTATCCATAGTGTCGTGTGCGGATTATGAGACCGAGCATGTTTCATCGGCTGTCGCAAAGGCTCTGGAGCTAGCGGGTCTGGATGAAGCTATCAGCCAGGCTCAAAACATACTTCTGAAGCCTAACCTGCTCTCCACACGCCTGCCTGAAGAGGCTGTGACCACTCACCCGGCAGTCGTTCGCGCGCTGGGGCAATACGTGCTATCGATGGGGAGCCGGGTCGCGCTTGGAGATAGCCCGCCGTTTGCGGGTGAGAACGCTCAAAAGTACGCAAAGCTCTGCGAACGAACCGGCATGTCGGCAGTCGCGAGCGAACTTGGTATTCCACTTATCAGGTTCGAGGAAGATGCAGTGACGGCTGCCAACCCGGACGGCAGATTCTACCGATCGTTTGATGTATCGCGCCAAGCTCTCGAATCAGACCTGATCATAAATATTCCCAAACTCAAAACTCATGGCCTCACTGCATATACGGGCGCTGTGAAGAATATCTTCGGGTGCATTCCTGGTGTGCGCAAGGGCCTCTTCCACGTTCAGTCTGCAGAGAACCGTCAGACTTTCGCGCAGATGCTGGTCGATCTGCTGCGTGTGTTCAAACCTAAGGTGAACGTGATGGACGCAGTCATTGCGATGGAGGGTGATGGTCCCAATGCAGGGAGTCCAAAGCATGTGGGGCTGATTATTGCGTCGAATGATGCAGTCGCCATGGATGCAGTGGCATGCAGTATAATAGGCATCGACCCGATGTCTATAGACACGACCAGACTCGCCCATCAGCAGGGCCTCGGGTGCGCCGACTTGGACTCGATTGATATTCGCGGCGAGTCGATCGACTCTGTTCGAGTCAACGATTTCAAGCTTTCATCCGGCAGGAATGACTGGAACAGGATCCCATTGCCGATACGCAAAGTTCTACGGCGTCAACTTGTGGCCGTGCCAAAGGTGAAGTCCTCTGAGTGCATCGGCTGCGGCGACTGTTCCCGTGCTTGTCCCGTGCATGCCATTACTCCCGGCAGGCCTCCGGTTATTGATCTCAACAAATGCATACGCTGTTATTGCTGCCATGAGGTATGCAATTTTTCGGCCATAGGACTAAAGCGCGGCTGGTTGGGGAAAGTGTTTGACAATCTGACAAAAAAGTGACCTGGCCGTTGGGCGTCCAGCCAAGTCTCAACAAATACAGATAGTGAAAGGAGAAAAAGAAGCACTGGTAATTATACTAGGTTTTTAGCAGGCAGTCAACCCCAATTTTAATCATTTATTAAAATTTATGAATGCAGTTTAAGAATTATTCCGATTCCAAATACCTGCCGAACCACTCCGCTGCCAATCGAGCGACCTCTTCCAATGTGCCGGGTTCCTCAAAAAGATGTGTCGCGCCGGGGACGATTATCATTTGCTTTTGCCCGCCCAGCATATCGTAGGCCTCCCTGTTCATTTGGATTACAGGCACGTCCATCCCGCCTACAATCAGCAGGGTGGGAGATTTGACTAGCGGGAGGGATTTCATTGCAAGGTCGGGTCTGCCGCCTCGTGAAACGACCGCACCTATCTCCGGTCTATCGGCGGCTGCCATAAGAGCAGCGGCAGCGCCTGTGCTTGCGCCAAAGTAGCCTATTTGCAGGTCGGCAGTGGAGTCGTTTTTCTGGAGCCAGTCTGTTGCGATTTTGAGGCGGTCTGCAAGCAGCGTTATATTGAAGACTTTGCTCCGATCCTCGGCCTCTTCCGGTTCAAGCAGGTCGATCAGGAGGGTTCCAAGGCCTTCACTTCTGAGATATTTTGCTACAAACTGGTTTCTTGGGCTGAGCCTGCTGCTGCCGCTTCCGTGTGCGAAAAGGACTACCCCGATTGCATTTTCAGGCACACCCAGCATTCCTTCCAGGCGTATTCCCTTTGCTTCGATATAAACCAGCCGATCAATCGCAGTTCTCATGGATATCACGCTCCTTCGGCTAGGGGTGAAGCATTTGCCGTTCACATTTAGCTGGCTTTACAAGCTAAATCGCAAATGCTTCACCCGCTCCCTGCATTATGGGTTTTGACTACTTTAATTTCCCGAAGGTGCATCTCATTGAAACAAAGATGTTGGTTACTTAGCCGGTGCGGCTTCCTTGGCCTGCGCGGCGGCTTTAGCAATAGTTGAGGCAGGTAAGACTACGTATAAGGAATCTCCATAACCCATTGATCGCGAAGTGGAGTCGTTGTCCTTGCTTTGGTCAACGCGGACAACCACTATTCCTACGATTTTACCGTCCGGTGTAAATGTAGGGCTGCCCAGGCCGAAGATGCCTGTCACTACATATAGCGTGCGCGGTTTAGTCAACACGGCCTGCACGCGGTCCACATACGCCGCGAGCGCTCGGTTTGCAATCTGACCCAGCCTGGAGATCACGATCAACTCATCCAGCATTTGAGGTGTGCTCGCTTTGGACAGATCGATGTAAGTCATAGCAGCTTTGGGAGCGGTCTTCGGCTTGATAAATGCAAGATCGAGGTCTTTGTCGCGCAGCACGATATCTGCCGGGACCTCGGTGCCGTCAGAGAGCTTGATCTTGAGGTCGATCACATCAGCGGACATGCTGAAGCTGTCGTCATGTTCCATATATGATGAAAATAGAGTCGGGTCGATATCTGAGAGTGACGTTACAGCCAGCCCCGACGGATCGATAATAGTTGCGGTGCTGGTGACTTTCTGCTGTTCATTGTCGCTGCCGCCCTGATATGAAACCTTTGTCTCCAACACCAGGTTCACCGTCACGATTGCGTCCTTGTATTTATCCGCGACAGCGCGCCCGTCGCTTGCGATGTCTGCGGCGCAGGACGCAGCAAGCGCCAAAGTCCATATAATTACCATACATGGGAGTGTAATATTGCACATGTGTTTTTTCATTATTGCATCTCCAAGATTCTAAAATTGGTCTTGCTATCATATTATGCCTGCATTGAGGCGCGGTTAGAAAGTGAATTTCTGCCGTGTTGACTAAAGATATCAGGAATTTTACTTTGTGTCTAGGTAAGAGGCAGCGTACGGACAGAGGCGGCTCGCTTTTTGTCAAAAGCTGCCGCCTCCGCCAAGTTTGGATGTGATGTGTCTACCAGGCTTTTTATACCCTACTCTGATAGATGTTAAACATCAGCTTTATTGGTCCATCGATCTGTCGCGCGCTGAGTCAGCCGCTTCAATTGCATCAAGCACGCCGTCTTCGGATATCGGTCCACTGAAATATGTAAGCTTGCCGTCTACAAATACTCCACTGGACATATTTTTGTCGGTCTCTGCTTGGCCGACATCCACCAGTAATCCGGCTGACTTGGGCGATTCGGTTTCCATAACGACATCCACGACTTTGCGGTCGCTGACTCCCACATAGCACCTGCGGCAGTCGATCATATCAATCTTGACCTTTGGTGAGTTTTCCGGAGAGTATCTTGGCTGAGCCTTATCATCAAAGCTGAAATAGTAGAGCGTGCCCTGGTCGTGCGACTCACCCTCAACCATTCCCAGATGCCGGAAGAATGCCGCGGGCATGAAGTCGTATCCGGCTGCTGTGCGCCTCTTATAGCCCTCAACCGCCAACCCCGAGGCTCCACTTGCGCGCGCATCCGCCACAGCGCCCTCAACCAACATCCGCCCGACTCCCTTTGCCTGATAATGCGGCTTTACAAATAAGCACTGGACCATATACAGGCCTTCGCCCTCCACATCGAGTGGAGCGCTTTCAATCGGATAATACAGGACGAAACCGGTGACCTCGCCACTTTCGTCGCGCGCAACCAGACCCCTGAGAGTGTTGCTTTCCAGCCAGACTTCAAGCTGGTTGAATATTTCCTTGCTGTTGGGTTTTTGGGCCGCACAGTAAATGCCGTCTTTGAGATTTGTTGTCGAGAGCGGTTCGATTTTCATAATAGCCTCCCCCGAAACTGTAGTGATTGATGTATACCCGCAAGAGCCTGTTTTGAAGCAATCGGAGGATAAGTATTTGCGGGGGTCGAATGAAACCGTGTGAGTGCAAAGATTAAAGTTGAAGATGTCCATGCAGGCTATAACGGAGCGCAGGTCCTGAACGGCGTTTCGTTGGAGCTTGCCGACTCAGAGTTTGTTGGCATTATCGGTCCCAACGGCAGCGGCAAGACCACACTGCTGCGAACAATCTCTCGCGCGCTTGCGCCGCAGTCGGGTCTTGTGCAGATCGACGGTAAAGACGTATACAAAATCCCCGCCCGGGAGTATGCCAGAAAGGTCGCCGTTGTTCCCCAGGAGACCATGGTCGCGTTCGACTTCACCGTGATGGAAGTCGCGCTGATGGGGCGTTCACCCAGGCTGGGACGGTTCGCTGTCGAGTCTTCCAGAGATGAAGCAATAGCCCTTGATGCTCTCCGCCGGACAGGCACTGACCACCTAAAGGACCGGCCTATAAACGCGCTCTCGGGCGGTGAGAGGCAGCGGGTCATGATGGCTCGTGCGCTGGCCCAGGAGCCTGAAGTTTTACTCCTCGATGAGCCTACATCCCACCTGGACATCAGCTTTCAATTTGAGATAATGGACCTGGTGAAGGGTCTGAACAGGGATCGAGGGTTGACGGTTTTAGCAGTTCTTCACGATCTCAATCTAGCTGGGTCATATTGTGACCGGCTGGTCATTATAGGTCAGGGATGCGTGCAGGCGAGCGGTTCACCCGAAGAAGTGATCACATCCGAGAACATCCGTCGTGTGTACGGGGCAGAGGTATGGGTCCGCCGCCACCCGACTACACGCAGGCCGTATGTGATCTCCGGCATAAGCCCGAAGTCAAAAAGACCGGATGCGCATTTTGATAAACCCATACGTGTTCATGTGGTCGGGGGCGGAGGCACTGCGGCGCCTATATTTGCAAAACTCCTGCGCCGGGGTTATCAGGTCACCTCGGGTGTTCTCAATCAAAGTGATGCCGATCAGGAAGTGGCGGATGCTTTGGATATAGAATATGTGCCGCAGCAGCTCTTTGCTCAGATAGCGCCCGACTCTCATGCAAAGCACCTGGAACTCATCAAATCCGCTGATGTGATTATACTCACCGATGTCCCGATAGGCCACGGCAATATTCTCAACATCGAAGCGGTGCATGACGCCGCGCTGTCCGGTAAGAGAGTGATCTTACTTAAGCCCGATCTGATTAAGGACAGGGACTTCACTGACGGCATGGCGAGCGGACTTGTTGATGAGATGCTGGAGAATGGAGCTTGCGGCTGCAAGTCGGTTGAGGAGCTTATGTATCTTGTAGAAAGCTGAATTCTACTTCCTATCAGGCAGATAACCGGCCCTTATGATGCCGAGCTTTGTCAAAAGAAACTCAGCGGCAGTTCGCAGGCAGCCGAAGCCGTAGACCACGCTTCTTCTGAAGTTGATGGACGAAGCCTCGGGGAAATATTTGGTCGGGCAGCTTATCTCGCCTATCTGGTAACCAAGCCAGATAATCTGCGCAAGCATCTGGTTGTCAAACACAAAGTCGTCCGAGTTTTTCTCCAGCGGCAATTCTCTGAGCAGTTCGGCTGAAAAAGCCCGGTAGCCGGTGTGGTACTCTGAAAGTTTGACTCCCATCATTACGTTTTCAGTCGCAGTCAAGAAACGGTTGGCTGCATATTTCCAGATGGGCATGCCCTGCTTTATTGCACGCTGATGGCCTCCCAGTATGCGCGACCCAATGACGCAGCTATAGAGTCCATTTCCTATGAGGCATGCCATAGCGGGTATCAGCTTGGGCGTATACTGGTAGTCCGGGTGGACCATGATTATGATGTCGCCGCCTTCTTCAAGCGCAAGCCTGTAACATGTCTTTTGGTTTGCCCCGTATCCCTTGTTTTTCTCATGCACCATGACAACAGTGTTCGGCAGAGTTCGGGCGATCTCAACAGTCTCGTCATTGCTCGCGTCATCGACCACTATTACCAGGTCCACAACGCCCTGAGCCAGGATTTCATCATGTGTCTTGCGCAGAGTTTCGGAGGCATTATACGCCGGCATTACTACAACTACTTTTTTATTCTGAAACATATCATTGTTTCCCGAGCTTAAGTGATTTGGCGTATGCAAGACCTTCCTGGAATCCTGCATTATCGGGAGATATCTCCACTGCCTTTGATAAATGCTCTATCGCTTCGTCGATTTTTCCCTTTTTAACCAGCACAATACCAAGGATTTCATGTGCCATAGCTTTGCGTGGTCTTATCCTAATAGCCTCGCAAAGATGTTCCTGAGCCGAATCCAACTTGGCCAGTTCTAAGTATGCGAGGCCCAACTGCATGTGGGCTTGGGCGTTATTTGGATAATACTTCAGTGTTTCGTTCAGGAAGCTTTCCGCTTCTTCGTATCGTTGTTGTTTTATCAGCATTGAAGCAAGACTTTGTCGCGCGTCGAAATAATCAGGCAAGATACTTATAGCCTCACGAAAATGCTGCTCTGCTATGTCTAGTTTCCCCTGTTTGTAATATGCGTTGCCAATGATTTCGTTCGCCAAGCTGTTCCTGCCGACGATTTTAGTATTTTGATTAAACAGCGCGAAGTCGTCTTGCCAGTAGCCGACCTGTCGATACGTGCAGACTGCGAGCGCGGCGATAGCGGCGATTGCAATAAATGCAACCGGAGCCATACCTGCTTTACCACGGCTGACTCTTTTGTGCTTAATTGAACTTTCCCTATTTCGAAGGAGAATGTCCGGCACGGACCATGCGATCAAAATTGCGATCCCTATCATAGGGATGTATGTGTATCTGTCCGCCATCGCCTGTGCGCCGACCTGAACCAGCCCGATCACAGGCACAAGCGTTATCAAATACCACATCCACCCGACTATTGCATAAGGTTGTCTGCGAGATCGCGCTATAAGCCATGTCAGGGCAATTACCAGGGCCGCGCTTCCCAGGACCTGCCAAAGTGCAAGTGAGGCGCCTGGGTGCGGGTAGAATGTGGTAAGGTCACTCGGCCATATCATTTTCCTAAGATATACGACATAACTGAAAGCCGCGTTTGCTGCCCTTACTCCGATCGGATATGTATCAATTTTTTGTACCGTGCCGCATAATCTCTGAGTCAACACGGTTACAACTGATGCGCCCAATGCCAATACTATCAGCGGTAATTTTTCCAATACAAGCAACTTCAACGGCACCGACGGCGACTTATCAATACTCTGTTTTTGCTTATTTACTTTGGAATCAGGTTTTACATTTTTATTGAACTGCATCCTGCCCAAAGGCCAGTAGTCCAGCAGAAGCAGTATTATCGGCAGCGTCACCAGCATTGGTTTAGCTGCAAGACCTAGAGCAAATGCTACCAGCACCCATACATATCGTCGAAAACGCGGTTTTTTAGCATATCGAATATAAGCCAGCATAGTGAGCAGCCAAAAGAGAGTGCTGAGCACGTCTTTGCGTTCGGATACCCACGCGACCGATTCCACATGCAGCGGGTGCAGCGCAAACACCGCCGTCACAAACGCACTTTTCCAGAGTGATCCTGTCATCCGATAAAGCAGAAGTAGTAACAGCAGCGTATTGGCTATATGCAGTATCAGGTTAGTGAGATGAAATGCTCCGGCGTCGAGCCCATGAAACTGCGCGTCCAGCATATACGAGAGCCAGATTACAGGCTGCCAGTTGCCGTTTACCACTCCGGTCATGGCCCATCGCAGATTCGGTCCCGTCAGGCCCTTAATATGCGGGTTGTTGGTGACAAACCCCGGATCGTCGAAGGCCAGGAACTTGCAATCGGTCACCTGCCGGTATACGATACCGGTTACAATTACCAGCAGAACGGATATCAGAAGAAACGTTTTATTGTGACTGCCCAGTTTCATCAGACCTAATCCACTTTGAGCTTTATTGATTTTGCGTATTCCAACCCGTCCCGGTAATTTTCATTTTCGGGTGAAAGCTCCACTGCTTTAGACAGATGGTCGATAGCCTCATCAATTTCACCTGTCCTGGTCAACAATCCCCCCAGAAATCCTTGTGCCATAGAGTTAGTCGGTTTCAGTCTGACAGCTTTTCTAAGGTGAATTTTTGCAAGATCGAGCTTGGATTGCTGTATATATATTATGCCGAGCAACGCGTGAGCTTGGTCGTCTTCAGGGAAGAATTTCAGAGCCTTGTGCAGGCAAGTCGCCAGTTCGTCATAACGTCCTTGCTCATACAGCAGCGAAGCAAGGTTGTGCTGAAATCCATCAAACCGTGGATTAATACGCACTGCCTCGCGAAACTGTAACTCGGCGGCGTCCACATTTCCCTGCCTGTAGTATTCTCCACCGAGATTGTTATGTGCCGGAGCATTATTTGGGACAACATCAATAGCATGGCTAAAAAGTGCAATATCATCGTGCCAGTAGCCGACCTGCCGATAAGTGCATACTGTGAGCGTGATAATTACTGCGATTGCAGCGAACGCAACGCTGCGCCCGGGCTTGTTCCTGTTATGTAATAGGTCCGGCACGCCCCAGGCGATAATAATACTGATCCCGATCATAGGGATGTATGTGTATCTATCGGCCATAGCCTGTGCGCCGACCTGTACCAGCCCGATCACAGGTATAAGAGTGATCAGATACCACAGCCAGCCGAATAATGCATACGGGTATCTGTGAGATCGAATTGCTTGCCACGTCAGAACAGCAATCAGAATCACACTTCCCAACACCATCCAGACCGGCAGTGTGCCTTCCGGATGCGGATAAAACGCGATGAGGTCATTCGGCCAAATCATCTTTCTGAGATAGACGATATAACTGAATACTGCATTTGCTGCTCGCATGCCAAGTGGGTAGATGTTAAATTCATCCATTGCGCCGCTTGATCTTTGAGTAAGTATGGTTACAATCGAAGCTCCCAGCGCAAGTAAAACCAGCGGCGCTTTTTCCAGAACAAGCAGTTTCAGCGACGCGGGCGGGGTTTCACTTATCGCGTGTTTCAGCTTGGTAGTTTTGGCGTCTTGTGTTGCATTTTTCTTGATCTGCAGCCTGCCCAGAGGCCAGTAATCCAGCAGAAGCAGTATGACAGGCAGCGTTACCAGCATAGGCTTAGCCATTAGTCCAAGTGCAAAGACTATCGGCACCGGAATATACCTTCGTAAACTCGGCTTTTTTGCATATCGAATATAGGCCAGCATAGTGAGCAGCCAAAAGAGAGTGCTGAGCACGTCTTTGCGCTCTGATATCCACGCGACCGATTCCACATGCAGCGGATGCAGCGCAAATACCGCCGCTACAAACGCACTTTTCCAGAGTGAGCCGGTCATTCGATAAAGCAGGAGCAGTAATAGCAGCGTATTGGCTATATGCAGTATCAGGTTAGTGAGATGAAATGCTCCGGCATCGAGCCCATGAAACTGCGCATCCAGCATATATGAGAGCCAGATAACCGGCTGCCAGTTGCCGTTTATGGATCCGGTCATGGCCCATCGCAGATTCGGTCCCGTCAGGCCCTTTATATGCGAGTTGTTGGTGACAAACTTTGTGTCGTCAAAAGACAGCAATTTGAACCCGGTAACCTGCCAGTATACTGCAGATGTCAGAACTATAAGCAGAATGCATATGAAAAATGTAGTATGACTGCCGGATTTATATTTTGGGCTTTTTAGCTTCATCTGGTTGCTTTGCTCCGAGCTTTCAGCGATTGCGCGTATATAAGCCTCTTATTAATATTTGGGTCTCCCGGCGAGAGTTTTGCAGCCTCCGATAGCCTAATAATGGCCTCGTCGATCTTTCCCTGCTTAAGAAGCAGCATTCCCATCGCTTGATGAGCCTTGGCATCGTTCGGGGATTCGCGCAGCGCCTGCCTTATATACTTTTCCGCAGGCTCTAGTTTGGACTGCCGAAGATACATTATGCCGAGCCTTAAGTAAGCGCGTCCTTCATGAGGGAAGCTCCTAAGCAGAGTATGTGTTTGCTTTATAGCTCCGTCTGTATCGCCCATGATATACAACTGATTGATAAGGTTATATTGAGCGCGCAAACAGCCCGGTTCGATCCGCACTGCCTCGCGAAACTGTTCCAGAGCGGCCTGGTTTTCTCCGCGATACATCAGCGCCACTCCTAGGTCGTTGTGCGCAGTGTAGTTGTTTGGAATAATCTCTATCGCATGACCAAACAGCGCCGCATTATCGCGCCAGTAGCCTATCTGATAATACGTGCAGATTGTAAAGGCGGCAATTGCAATGATCGCGGCGGACGCTACAATACCGATCCTGCGCTTATTCGGATTTGTGTTTTTGTAGACCAGGTCAGGTACAGTCCACGCGACCACTACAGCGATCCCGATCATAGGGATATATGCATATCTATCTGCCATTGCCTGCATGCCGACCTGAATTAACCCAATTACAGGCAGCAGCGCAATTAAATACCAGAGCCAGCCGACCAGCACATACGGATGTCGTCTTGCGCGTGCGGCGAGCCAGGTCAGAGCAGCGATCAGCATTACACAGACCACTACCTGCCAGGACGGCAGCGAGTTTTTGGGATGCGGATAAAATGCCGCAAGATCACTCGGCCAGAGCATCTTCCTCAGGTATGTCACACAACTGAAAGCCGAGTTTGCCGCCCTCACACCAAAAGGATACTTGTCGAGTTCCTGCATTGCGCCGCTTGCCTTCTGAGTCAATATGGTCACGATCCCCACAGCAAACGCAAGCGCAAATAATGGCAGCTTCTCATATATAAGGTTTTTCAATGGGGTTTTCGGATATTCTTTGATGCTCGTTTTTTGCCCTGCGATATCTTGCTTAGTCCCCAGCCTGCCAAGAGGCCAGTAGTCGAGCAGAAGCAGAATGACCGGCAGCGTGACCAGCATGGGTTTTGCCATAAGGCCGAGGGCAAAGACCATCGGCACCAGAACATACCGCCGCAAACTCGGTTTTTCGGCATACCGAATGTAGACCAGCATAGTCAGCAGCCAGAATAGCGTGCTGAGCACGTCTTTGCGTTCCGAAATCCAAGCGACAGACTCCACATGCAGCGGATGAAGCGCAAATATCGCCGCCACAAACGCGCTTCGCCATAATGAGCCGGTCATTCGCTTGAGCAGATAAAGCAGAAGCAGCGTATTGGCTATGTGCAGTAACAGGTTTGTGAGATGAAATACTCCCGAATCGACCCCGCCGATTTGCGAATCGAGCATGTATGACAGCCATACCAGCGGCTGCCAATTGCTGTTTACCACTCCTTTTATAGCCCAGCTTAAGTTAGAGGCAGTAAGGCCATTAATTTTGGGGTTATTGACTACATACAGCGGGTCGTCATATACCAGAAACTTGAAGCCGGCCACCTGGCAATATACAATGCTTGTCAGGATTACAAGGAGAGCGCATATAATAATAGTCGTCTGCCTGCTGGTGTTCAACTTCATTTTTAGTCTGCAGCCTTGCGAGCTTTCAGCGATTTCGCATATTTGAGCCTTTTTCGTATGTCGGTGTCGTCCGGCGAAAGCTTGGCAGCCTCCGATAGCCTAATAACGGCCTCGTCGGCTTTTCCTCTTTTAAGAAGCAGCATTCCCATAGCTTGATGAGCCTTGGGATCGTCGGGGGATTCGCGCAGCGCCTGCCTGATGTTCTTTTCCGCAAGGTCCAGCTTTGATTGCCTGAGGTATATAATGCCGAGCCTTAAGTATGCGCGTCCTTCGTGTGGAAAGCGATTAAGCAGGTTATATGTCTGTTTAATGGCTCCATCCACGTCGCCCATGATGTATAACAGATTGATTACATTAAACTGAGCGCGCATGCACCTGGGTTCGATTCGCGCCGCCTCACGGAAGTGCGCTAACGCTGCTTCATTTTTACCTCTAAGCAGCAGCACCGTTCCGAGGTTGTTGTGCGCTACGAAGTTGTCTTTTACAACTTCGACCGAATGGCTGAACAGCGTAGTGTCATTACGCCAATACCCGACCTGCTGATACGTGCATATCGAAAAAGCTGCGATTACTCCGATGGCAAGCACCGCAATTGCTTTATACTGTCTTTGTGGAATAATGCTCGGAATGCCCCACGCGATCATTATGCCGATCCCTATCATAGGGACATATGTGTACCTGTCGGCCATTGCCTGTGCTCCGACCTGGACCAGTCCGATCACGGGCAGCAGCGTAATCAGATACCAAAGCCAGCCGACCAGCGCATAGGGGTGCCGTCGAGACCGTGCGACAAACCATGTTATAGCAATAACGAGAATTGCGCTGCCCGCGACCTCCCACGTCGGCAGTGAGTTTTCGGGATGCGGATAAAAAGGCGCAAGATTAGTCGGCCATATTGTCTTACAGAGGTATGCAATGTAGCTGAACACGGCATTCGCCGTTCTTACTCCCATCGAGAATATACCAAGTTCCTTAATCGCTCCGCTCGACTTTTGCGTTATTACCGTCACAATCCCCACAGCTGTCGAAAGCAGCAGCAGCGGCACTTTTTCCATGATAAGCTGCCTCAACGGAACCGGTGTGGAATCATTACTGTTAGGCTTTTGCTGAGTGATTATCTGTTTGCTCTGAAGCCTGCCAAGCGGCCAGTAATCGAGCAGAAGCAGAATGATCGGCAGCGTGACCAACATGGGCTTAGCCATAAGGCCGAGGGCAAAGACAACGGGCACCCAAACGTATCTGCCCAAAGACGGCTTTTCGACATATCGAACGTAAAGGAGAATGGTGAGCAGCCAGAAGAGAGTGCTGAGTACATCTTTGCGCTCGGCAACCCATGCTACGGACTCCACATGCAGCGGGTGCAGCGCAAACAGGGCTGCCACAAATGAGCTGCGCCACAGCGAGCCGGTCATCCGGTGCAATAGGAAGAGCAGGAGCAGAGTGTTTGCGATATGCAGCATCAGGTTGGTGAGGTGAAAGATTCCGGGATCAAGTCCGGCTATTTGCGAATCGAACATATATGACAGCCATACAAGCGGCTGCCAGTTGCTGTTTATTACCCCGGTTGCGGCCCATCGCAGGTTTTGGACGGTAAGGCCGACTATATGGCGGTTGATGATGACATACAAGTTATCATCATAGTTGAGGAATCCAAAACCGGCTACCTGTCCATATACGATGCCCGTCACCAATACCAATAGGGCTGATATGAGAAGTTTTGATCGCTGACTGCTGCTCAATTTGATGACCCTGAAGTTCTAATATAAAAAATATTATATCACATCACAGTCTGCGCGCAGGATGAAAGATTATACGTCGTCATGCTGTTTGCTCTTATCCTCGTCTCGCTCTATAATTAAATGTAGTAACAATGGGAAGCGTCGGCTATGATTGGCTAAGCGAGACCTTTGCGCTCTGTTTTTTGGACGCAAGGTCTTTTTGTTATGCAGTATCCGGTCATCATCGGAAACCGATGACTGTCAATCGCAAACCGTTAACTCGCTTTTTCTATACCTCCAGGTATCCTTACCTGGAGGTTGATGCTGCCACACTGGAGGACATGGATTGGGATCATTCTGGGTATCGATGGCCGGTGTATTCGGCTTGGAGATGGGAGATAAGACGCAGCTTGTCGCCTTGTGTCTTGCCAGCCGTTATAACACGCGTGTCACACTCGCCGGCATATTCAGTGCCACTCTGGTCGTGCATGTCTTTTCAGTGCTGCTTGGAGGCGGGGTAGGCAGGCTTTTGCCGCCTGAGTGGGTTGGATTTACGGCAGGGCTGGCTTTTATCGGTTTTGGGCTGTGGACTCTGCGCGGCGACAGCTTGGAAGACAACGAGTGTAAGAACATCCAGAGCAAATCGCCGTTCTGGCTGATCTTTACTACATTTTTCCTTGCCGAACTCGGCGATAAGACGATGCTGGGCACGGTCGCATTCGCTGCCGACAAGCCGTTGATACCTGTCTGGCTCGGCTCATCTACTGGAATGGTGGTCGCCGATGGCCTCGCAATCATGGTGGGTCAGTTGATGGGCAAACACCTGCCGGAGCGCCCCATAAAGATCGGCGCCGGTATGATATTTTTAGGCTTCGGCATATTCAGGACAGCTCAGGGCGCACTTGCAATCGCTCCTTATACTTGGGCTTTGGCTGGAGTGATCACGGCTGCCTTGGCATTCTTCTTCCTGCGCGGTGAGAGGCCAAGGCAAGTAGAACTAAAAGAAGAATGTGAGAATATGTTTGTCTAGAGCAAAAAGTGACATTTATACTTCGCGGGCGGATGCCCCGAAGGTTTGTCATCTTGTGGAACTGCTTCGGCACAACCGTATCTGAAGCATATTCGTGCGCTGAGAACTTGCCCTTCACGTTTGACAGTCCCAGCCGCTTACCGTAGAATAAAGTAGGGCGGGGGATGCATGGCGTTCCTCGTTTTGTTGTTAATAATATGAAGTAACTGAGCAGTGGAAATCCGGGCTCTTTGCTCTCCACTCTCATCTCTCAACTATTTTGGAGCAATATCAAATGACCGAGTATGTGGCCCCTCGCGGCACCAGAGACATCCTGCCGGACGAGACTCCGCGCTGGCAGTATGTGGAATCGAAGTTCAGGCATACCTGTGGCCTCTATGGCTATCGTGAGATCCGCACGCCTACCTTCGAGCACACCGAGCTCTTCACGCGAAACCTGGGCGAGGCCACCGATGTAGTCTCCAAAGAAATGTATACCTTCGAAGACCGCGGCGGGCGCTCTATCACCCTGCGGCCCGAGGGCACGGCTCCGACAGTCCGCGCCTACGTTCAGCACAACCTGGGCGCATCACTTCCGGTCAATAAGGCTTACTATATTGGTAGAATTTTTAGATATGAGCGGCCTCAGGCAGGCAGATACCGCGAGCACACCCAGCTCGGCATTGAGGCGTTTGGTTCAGAAGACCCCGCTATCGACGCTGAGATAATCTCGATGGCCGCGCAGTTTTTCACCAGCATCGGGATCGAAAAATATGAGCTTAAGCTCAACTCGATAGGCTGCCCGAACTGCCGACCCAAATATCGCCAGGCGCTGCTCGAGTTCGCAAAGAGCAGAGTCGATAAGCTTTGCCAGTCCTGCGCACAGCGCTACGAGCAGAACCCGATGAGGATGCTCGACTGCAAGAACCCGGACTGTAAAGCCCTGCTTTTGGACGCGCCCAAGCTGCCGGATTATCTGTGCGACGAGTGCTCTGAGCACTTCAATAAAGTAAAGAGCTATCTTACGGCCCTGGGTATCGATTATACTCTCGACACTAACCTGGTGCGCGGGTTTGATTACTATACCAAGACCGCCTTCGAGTTTGTCTCCGGTGAGCTGGGCGCGCAGAATGCTATAGGCGGCGGCGGCAGATATGACAATATGGTCCATGAGATAGGCGGCCAGCCGACCCCTGCGATGGGTTTCGGCCTTGGTCTGGACAGGCTCATGCTGACACTGGACTCTATGGGTATCGATCTTCCTGTGGATTCCAGCACTACAGTGTTTATCACCACCATCGGAGACGAAGCGCATGATGCAGCCGTTAAGCTCATTGCCACGCTCAGGCATGATGGCATATCGGCTGATATGGACTACACAGGCCGCAGTCTCAAGGCTCAAATGAAAATTGCCGACAAACTCGGCTCCAAATACGTAATCATCCTGGGCGAGGACGAAGTGAAAAATCAGCTTGCCACCGTACGGACAATGGCTACATCCGAGCAACAGAGCGTGCCATTTTCCGAACTTGCACAGGTATTGGCTTCTTAATCATTAGAGATTTTTATCACGAAAACACGAAATTACGAAAGCACGAAATGCTGTTAAATTTAGTCATTCCGAGCGAATGCGAGGAATCTGCTTTGAACCTGACGTTATGATCGTCTAGGGAATCCTTATGATCATGATCGTCCGGGGAATCTTTCCCCGGACGCACATAAGTCGGATTCTATCCGGTGGATATTCATAATCCGGGGATAGAATCCCCAAAATATCCGACGGGGGAAGGATACCCCCGCCGTTCAGTTTTCGACGTTGTGACGCTGTGACGTTGTGACGTACCAACTCCCCGGAGGGAACAATGGAACACAGAACAAAATACTGCGGTGAAGTATCCGCTGAAGATATCGGAAAGCAGGTGACCTTGCACGGTTGGGTCAACAGCAATCGCGACCACGGCGGGCTTATCTTTATTGACCTGCGTGACCGTGAGGGCCTGGTGCAGACGGTTATCGACCCCGAAGAGCAGCCCGAGGCGTTCAAGATCGCCGAGAGCGTGCGAAGTGAGTTTGTGCTGGAGGTCGTCGGCACTGTCGCGCATCGACCGGAGGGCACCGAAAACCCCAATATACCGACGGGCCAGGTAGAAGTCCATATCGAGAAACTGGATATACTCAACACCTCGCTCACGCCGCCTTTCGCGATTCAGGACGGTATCACAACCGACGAGATGGTCAGGCTCAAATACCGCTATCTCGACCTCAGGCGTCCGGAGATGCAGAGGCGGCTGATACTGCGCCATAAGATGGTCAAGCTCATGCGCGACTATATGGACGAGCGCGGCTTCATCGAGGTGGAGACCCCGGTCCTGATCAAGAGCACACCCGAGGGCGCACGGGATTATCTTGTGCCCGCACGGTTGTATCCGGGCAGTTTCTATGCCCTGCCGCAGAGCCCGCAGCAGCTCAAACAACTCCTGATGGTGTCCGGGATCGATAGATATTTCCAGATTGCCAAGTGCTTCCGAGATGAAGACCCGCGTGCGGACAGGCAGCCTGAGTTCACCCAGCTCGACGTAGAGATGTCGTTCGTTAAGAAAGAGGACCTCTTCGATATAATGGAGCCTCTGATGACCGAGATTGTGGAGAAGATTTCGGACAAGAAACTGATGTTCAAGCCCTTCCCGAGGCTCACATATCAGGACGTGATCGATCGCTACGGCATCGATAAGCCCGACCTGCGCTTCGGCATGGAGCTTTTCGACCTCACCGATATCGGCCATGCCAGCGAGTTCAAAGTCTTCCAGAGCGCCGAGCAGGTCAAGGGTATCACAGCCGAGGGTTGCGCAAACTACAGCCGTAGCCAGATAGACGAGCTAACCGACTTTGTTAAGAAGCATCGCGCTAAGGGTCTGGCAACCATCGCACTTACCGAGGACGGCAGCATCAAGTCGCCAATAGCCAAGTTCTTCAAAGAAGACGAGATCAAGTCTATCATAGAGCGCGCGGGAGCAAAGACAGGCGACCTGATACTTATCGTCGCCGACAAGCCCAAGGTCGTGGCTGACTCTCTGGCAAATCTGCGCAACCTGATGGGCACGCGCCTCGGCCTGCGTGACGACAGCATTCTTGCTATGGCATGGGTCATAGACTTCCCGCTAGTGGAGTGGAAAGAAGAAGAGGGACGCTGGGACGCCGCTCATCATCCGTTCACTATGCCTATGGAAGAGGATATGGACCTGATGGACACCGATCCGGGCAAAGTCCGCTCCCAGGCGTATGACCTGGTCTGCAACGGCAGCGAACTGGCCAGCGGCAGCATCAGAATTCATCGAAGAGATATTCAGAACAAAGTCTTTAACCTGATGAACTACACCGATGAGGAAGTCCAGGCGCGGTTCGGCCATATGCTCGATGCGTTTGAATACGGCGCTCCGCCGCATGGAGGCATCGCCCCCGGCATCGACAGGCTGGTCATGCTGCTTACGGATGATGACAACATCCGCCAGGTCATGGCCTTTCCGAAGACAGCCAGCGGCATCGACCCGATGACCAACGCGCCTTCACCGGTAGATGATGCGCAGCTCAAGGAGTTGCATATAGAGTGCGTAGAGGACTGAGGTCATAGATAACAGGCAATAGGCAACAGTGTCTTGATCGTTAGGGGTAATCCCCGATAATCGTGAGCTTTTGTTCGGGCTGGATATCTGATCCAGCCCGAAAGAGAACTCAGCGATTGTTTGATCCCTCCAGGTATCTTACCTGGAGGATACGGAGTCCTTGATCGTCGGGGATTTAAATCCCCGACGCACATTCTCGGGACTTTAGTCCCTGAGGCAGAGTAAAAGGCGCAGCAGGTTTTGGAGATTAAAATCCCCCATACATAGGTCCGGGATTCAAATCCCGAACCATCGCAACTGACAACCGACAACGAGGTTTTTCTTGATAGCGATAGTAGACTATAAAGCAGGCAATCTGACAAGCGTGCGGCTCGCCCTGGAGCATATAGGTGCCGCGTGCGAGGTCACAAACGATCCCGAGAGGATTCAACTTGCCGACCGGGTAATATTCCCCGGCGTCGGAGCAGCAGCCGAGGCTATGCGAAATATCCGTAAGCTCAACCTGCTTGATCCGCTCAAAGACGCTGTCAAAAGCGGCAGGCCGTTTCTGGGCATATGCCTTGGCACACAGGTTATATTTGAGCATTCCGAAGAGGACGGCGGGGTAGACTGCATTGGTCTTGTGCCTGGCGAGGTCAAGCGCTTTGTCACGACTGACCGTTCGTGCAAGATTCCGCAGATGGGCTGGAATACAGTCGAGTTCAAGCGGGCGCATCCAATTTTTGACGGCATAGAGGACCGCAGCGAGTTCTACTTTGTCCACAGCTACTATCCCGACTCCTCGGATGAAGCCTATATCGTCGGCGAGACGGAGTATGCGGGTGTGCGCTTTGCTTCGGCTGTAGGTAAAGATAATCTCATCGCGACTCAGTTTCACCCGGAGCGCTCGGGTCGTATAGGTCTGCGGCTCCTCGAAAACTTCAGCAAGTGGGACGGCAAATGTTAAGCAAGCGAATAATCCCATGCCTGGATGTGCGCAATAAAAAAGTCACCAAGGGCGTGAAATTCAAGAATAATGTCGAACTGGGCGACCCGGTCGAGATGGCTGTTGCCTACTCCGACGGCGGCTGCGATGAGCTTGTCTTCTACGATATCACAGCCTCAGCCGAGCGCAGACCGATCGATATTGAGATGGTCCGCGATGTCGCGCGTGTCGTGCATATCCCGTTTGCAGTCGGCGGCGGCATAGAGACCTTGGACGATATGTATCGCGTGCTCCTCGCGGGCGCGGAAAAGGTGTCGGTGAACTCGCTTGCAGTCAAGAACCCCGATATCATCGCCGAGGGGGCAAGGATATTCGGCTCACAGTGCATAGTGCTGGGTATGGACCCTGTTAAGGCCGACGATCCTAAGTTTCCGAGCGGCTATGAGATCACTATTCGGGGCTTCCGTGAGCGCACCGGCATGGATGCTCTTGAGTGGGCCAAGCGCGCAGAAGACCTCGGGGTAGGGGAGATTGTAGTCAACTCAGTGGATGCAGACGGCACTCGCGACGGCTTTGAGCTTCATCTTACCCGAATGATATCAACCAGCGTGCATATACCAGTAGTCGCTTCAGGCGGCGCAGGCTCGCCGCAACACCTCGTCGACGTCTTCAACAAAGGCAAAGCCGACGCCGCTATCATTGCCAGCATGATCCATACAGGCGAATACACTATCCGGCAGATTAAGGACGAATTGGTCAAGGCTGGTGTGCCGACCAGAGAGAAATGGTAGTCTGATTTAGTAATTTATATTTTGTATTGAGTATTGCTGATCGTCCGAGGTATCCCGCCCCGGCATTTTGTTCCATGAGAACCCTATAGATCGCGCGCGATATCCGATCGCGTGCGAAACAGAACCTTTAGATTTCAAATCCCCAAGTTGCAGCTTTGCCATCCATATACCCGTAGGGGCGAAGTATTTGCCGATCACATTCGGTGGACTGTTGAGATTTAGTCGCAAATGCTTCACCCGCAACACCCTTTTCGTGTCCATAAGTTTTCCTCCGAATCTAGTGCAACAAAATACGCGCGAGTTGCGTCTTACAATAGCAAGCGAGCTTTTAACCTCTTACATCTAATCTCTAAACAGCAGCGAGGAGAATACAAATGCGGTATTTGCAATCGGCAATTCTGTGTTTTGCGGTTTTGATTTCAATGCATGTGCAAGCTGGAGCTGTGGGTGTGGTCAGAGTCGATCCCAATACCATAGCAAAGCCCAAGCCGGAGGTAGACTCCCGCCTGGCGCAAAAGATCACCTACGACAGCGGCTACAAACGCCTTCATAATGTTACGGATGATCTGAGCCAAATGACCGGCGTAGATATACTCTGCGGTCAGAACAAGAATGATTGGAAAGTACGCGACATACCGGTCGTGGTCTGCGTAAAAGACTTGCCGCTTGCCAAGCTCCTGAGGGCGATAGCAGACGCGACACACACGAGGTTTATATCTGAGAAGATAGGCGATAATCCTAAGAAGAGCTACCGTATCTATCGCAGGTCAGCAGATCAAGACAGTATAAATACTTACATACAAAAGAAGCACGACCATTCCATGGAAGATGCCGCATGGCAGTGGGATGCTCTGACAGCCTATGGCAAATCCAACGACAATCCCCCTGACGATCCTTCGCTCAAAGAAACGTGGGTCATGGCGAAAATGATTTCCAGTCTCGGCCCCGATTCCAAGGACAAATTGCTCAATGGTGACACGCTCACACTCCGGGGCAGCGATCCTGCAAACAGCGCATACATGGAGCAGCATTACCAGTTTATAAGCAAAGAAGCGTACAATCCTTCGAATATGTCTTATCCTCCTTTTGAGAAAATGCAGAATGTCCTTTTGGGTATTAAGTTAGTAGATGATGGAGCTGAAGCCAGCATCCTAGCGGAGTTTGAGCCAGGACCAATAAAAACTGACGACGGTGGTTATACCAGCTTTTGTATTTTAGGCGATCTTCCTGATACCGCACCGTTGCAGGACAAGGTCGCGGGCTTGTCATTGCGTCCAAAGGCAGAGCCAATACCGAGCCTGAAAGATGACATGGCTAACCCTGAAATGGCTCCATTATCAGACCGTAAGTCCGATGACACAACAAGCGAATCATTTCTGGTGAACAAAATCACGCTTGAAAAGTCTCTGAGTGCGAAAGACTTAACCTTCGCCAAAGCGATCCGTGCCATCGCGCAGGCTGGTAAGTGCAATATTGTGACCGAGGATTTCATCAGCCAGCAGACTCGGGAACGTCAGAGAATAGACGGTATTCTCAGTGTCCCTCCAGAGTCCGCCATACTTACTTTTCTCAACAAGTTTAATGGCAGCACCTGGTTCGCCAATGAGGGTGACAGGCTGGTTGTAGGCTGGCAAAATAACGGACGGCAAAACTGGCGGGACCACCATGTCAATCTGCTGTCTGAGGAATATCTCAATGACCTCAAGGCAAAACTCAACGGAGACGGTATTACACTGGAGGATGCAATTCACCTGTCGAACATTCCGGAACCATCGGCGATCGAATGGGTGGTTTATACAGATGATTTTCAGAACTTGTATCAGTGGAAATTGAACCCTGCGTGGAGACTTTATGACGCGCTCACACCCGAAGATAAGCAGCTTGCCAAGTCGAACGATGGCCTGCCGCTTGGCAAGTTCGACTCAACTTGGATAGCCGACTTCTTCCGCGCTGAAAAAATGCGGCAACATCCGTCTCCCGAGCCCGCATTCTCCACATCATCTGAATCTGACGCTGAAGCCGGCAAGGAGAGCTTCAAGCAGAACAATCTGGCGCTGACTGATCCTGCGATCATTTCGACCATGGTAATGCATGTCTCGAAGAAACCGGCAAAGGATAGATATGCAACAGTCAATGGAGCGGGGACATCAGTCGAAATCCCAACAGGACTCGACCTCTCCGGTTATGATTTAATGATAAACTATAAGCTGAACGGCGAAGACCACAGCATACCTGTATACGGTCCTCTTCTCGCTTTTCCAGTCTGGTCAGCCGAACGTGAAGCACAAACACTAAAAGCCGCATCGACAGAAAACAGGAAATAGGTAATAGGCAATAGGTAACAGGATAAGATCGTCCGAGGTATTCTTGCCTCGGACGAAGTATGTAAGGGGCATTCCTGCACCGCCATTTTTCTCCATGAGAACCCTCAAACCATCAGCCCTCGTAACCTTTTATATCCCTCCAGGTATCTTACCTGGAGGGCAAGAATCTACGCCATAGACATCTCTAGACACTCCTCGTAACCTTACCAGGAACTAGCCCGATTACTAGCCCAAAAACCTGTTAATAACGCCTGTTTTCACCCCCAAATACCTGTTTCCACCTCATCAATGCCCGTCTGGTATGGCATTTGCAGAATATTGACATACTAACCTGAGCAGTCAGGCAGTCAATTAAATATCAGCAACAATGGGCTGAGTATCGCCCATTGACAAGGAGGGTAAACGTGACACAAGGCTTGAGAACAAGGCTCAATGTGGAGCGCATAAATCACGGACTTCCGCTAATTTCCGCCGATCCCAATGGCTGGGACAACGGATTCACCCTCAACCCGACTGCGGTCCGTCTGGAGCGCTCGCCCGTCAATGACGATCTGATCAGGGGTCTGCTCGGTCGGCATGCTCTAAACGGCAGCGGCCTTCAGGACGGCGTGATCGCAGTGTTTTATCGGGGCATACCCAAAGAGGTTCCGGGTCGCCCGCTCCTCAGATCATCCGTGGGATTGGCGGTTTTCACACCGACCATGCAGCTCATTAAGAGGTTTGCATATCCACTCGTCGTTCCCACAGACGATCCGATGGGCTATGATTATAATGGAGTCGAGGACCAGCGCATTACCCGTATCGGCGATACGTTCTATATGCTCTACTGCGGCTTTAATCCTAATTTACCCATAGAGCACAACATACACATCTGCATGGCCGTCTCAACCGACCTGCTGCACTGGACCAAACTCGGCCCGATAAGCGGAGATGTGAACAACTATCCCAACAAGGACGGTGTTCTGTTATCGGATATGGTGGACGGAAAGTATATGATGTTTCACAGGCCCATGATAGGCACGCAGAACGACTATGGCGTCTCCCTTGCCGTCAGCAACAGCCCGACCGGCGAGTGGAAAGACCTTGGAACCATTATGAAAGCCGAGGTCGACCCGCGATACTGCAAGTCGTGGATGGGAGCCGGTTCCGCGCCGATTTCTCTGGGTAATAATCGCTATCTGGCGGATTTTCATACCGGCAACTACCTTCCTGGTGGAGAGAGAGATTATTTCTCGGGTTATGCTATCCTGAATTTAAACGATATAGATACCGACAATCCGTCCAGCGTGGTCGAGTGCCGATGCAGCAGCATAATAGAGCCTCAGACGCCATATGAGCTTCATTCACCATGGCCTCACGAGAAGAACCTTAACTGTGTCTTTTCTTCAGGCAGCTTTGAACATGGCGAGGATGTTGTCTTGCTCTATGGCGGGGCTGATGCCTATGTTCTGGGAGCGCGTTTTGGGCGAGACGAGTTGGTCAACTACTTGGAAACGTTCGGAACAAGATCAAACACAGCAGCAACAACCATTGCGTCGGCCGTATAATCGAATGGAATAATCGCGGAATAGCCGGAGACGCTGAAATAAAATAATCCGTATTCAGCGCCTCCGTATTATTCTGTGTCTCAGCGATTCACTGTCATTCAGTGTTCGGACGCGATGTCTGATCGCGTCCGAAACAGAATCTTGCAATTTCGGATTGCGCGTCATTTGCCCGACCCATCTACTTTACGGTCTGCATAAAGTTATTCCAAACATATTTCCCCAACGCTCTGCCAGCGCCGAGTCCCTTTGCATTGCTGAACTCAAAGTGAATCCCGCCATATATGCGGCTTCTACCTGCTTCGTTTGCTGCCTCCGAGAAACTATTATACGATCTAGGCCCTGCTTCAGGTGAAAACGATGGCAAAGTGAAACTGATATCGTCACCGAAAAACTGTGCCAGTATTGTCGATCCTGCCCCGCTGAAGGTGCTGTGTCCCGACACACACTCAGGAAACGGCGGCGTAACAAGCAGCGGCAGCCAATTTGGATCCGAGTCGACCGTGCCTTCCTTAATTGCAGTGATCGGTCTCCAGAAGTTGAAATAGTACTTGTCGTCCCAGCAGGAGATTGCCGAATCGGCCAACGCGACGTTTAGAAGCGCGAAGAGCCTGGCGTTTTCATATACGCTGTTGCCTTCCATCTCTGCTATCTGCTGAGCGATCAGGTTCCAGTGTCCTGGAGGAGTAACTGTTCCGCTTCCGTCCGCCCAGAAGTAGGCAATCTGGGTCTGATCTTCTGTTCGAATTGTGCTGTCGATGGCTCCCAGGCTCTTTACTTCTTCGAGCGCGTCTGCATATTCTTCAGAGTCCAATGCCGGTGGACCAGTCACTCGAAACTGCGAACCGCTGGTCATGGCAAACGGCTTTACATACGGCCAGTTAGGCAGCAGTGCCGGAGCATAAGCAGGTGGGGTGGGACGCCACTGGCCTGGCTGTGTGCCCGGCACATATGGCACGATCTTATTCGCACCATCGTTCTTGCGCCATGATACGACCAGATTGCCTATATATGCGCCGAGGCAAAACCCATTCATCTGCGCGCTTTTGTTGGGAGCTTTGTTGAGGTAGTATAAAAGCTCCGCCTGTATTGCGTTGTAGTCTTGTGGAAATAGATATATCAGCACACGATAAGCAGCCGTCGATGCTGCGCAGTCCCATGAAACAGCGCCGGACGGACATGATGTCCTGATCAAATACGGCTTGTATTGCCGGCCAATCGTATTTACGCTGTCATATATGGCCACATGGACCATCGCTAAAACGCGTGATGCTGCGGGAGGCGGCACATTGTGAGCTTTTATCAGATTCAGTGTGAATGTGTTCCAGTCGGTTACCACATCTGCTTGAGCAGACACTACAACGAGCATCGCAAAGGCGATGCATATTGTTATGCAAGCTGACCTCATATTATGTCCTCCATTGCCCAGTTTTTCAGCCTACCAAGACATTGCACGTATCTCGCGATGTACCCTTTGGTGACGCGAATATAAACAATGGTGACATATATGTGTTTGGTAGTTATGCAACAAAAAAAGCCCGTCGGATAGACCCAACGAGCTTTGTAACGTATTTGGTGCACCCGGCGCGATTCGAACGCGCGGCCTTCTGCTCCGGAGGCAGACGCTCTATCCACTGAGCTACGGGTGCATCGACCCTATGATTATATCACCTAGGTGATTGCTGTCAAGAAACATGGATTGTTTGATCGTTGATCGTGTATCGAAAAAGACCGGCAATCCACGCTCAACGGGTGCGTGTCATATTTACGGATTTCTGTATTGAGGGTTTCACCCTCAAACTCTTGACTAAGGGCCTCCGCCCTTGGAACCCGCTGGGGACGCGTCTCCAGACCCCGTTACGAAATTGGTTATCTCCCGGCAAAATTGCCGGGAGATAACCAATTTCGAGTCAGAAGATTCAGGGAACCTGGTTCCCTGGTGGAGTCCAGAGGCAAAGCCCCCATCTCAAATTCCCATAGATTTGACATACACCCACGCTCAAGGTATTCCTTGATATCCCTTCGCGCGAAGTGTTATAATGACCACGGTTAATAAGACTGGTAGAGTGCCTGCTCTACCAGTTTGCATTATGGGGGATGTGAATGGCTATTCTGGTGACAGGCGGGCTGGGCTATGTAGGCAGCCACGCCGTGAAGATGCTGATGGAGCGCGGTGAAAGTGTTGTCAGCCTCGATGACCTTGTATTCGGCCACAAAGAGGCTGCATCCGGCAGCGAGATCGTAGTCGGCGATATTGGTGACAAAGACCTGCTCAGGAAGATATTTTCCAGTCATAAGATCGAAGCGGTGATGCACTTTGCAGCGTTTGCGGACGTTGGCGAGTCCGTCGCCGACCCAAAGAAGTATTATGTCACCAACGTCTCCAAGAGCCTTGCCATGCTCGATGTCATGCTGGAGTTCGATATCAAGATGATGATCTTTTCATCCAGCGCAGCTACCTTCGGCGAGCCTAAGGAGATTCCAATTCCAGAAGACCATCCCAAAGACCCGACCAACCCCTACGGCCGTTCCAAGCTCATGCTCGAAGAGATCTTGAAGGAGTATGAGCGCGCATACGGCCTGCGGTCGATCTCATTCAGATATTTCAATGCTTCCGGTGCCGACCCTTCCGGCCTGATAGGCGAGGACCATAAGCCCGAGCATCATATTATTCCACTGGTTCTTGAAGTGGCGTCGGGCAAAAGAGAGAAGTTCAGCATGTTCGGCACAGACTGGCCGACTCCCGACGGCACCTGCATACGTGACTATGTCCATGTCACCGATCTGGCCCAGGCGCATGTTTTGGGCCTGGAGGCACTGCGCAACGGCAAGCAGACCAGTGTATATAACCTCGGCAACGGCAGCGGTTACTCTAACCGCGAAGTAATTGCGACAGCCGAGCAGGTGACCGGCAAGAAGATAAATGTAGTCGACGCCCCGAGGCGTCCGGGAGACCCGGCGGTGCTGGTGGCAAGCTCCAAAAAGATCATGTCGGAGCTTGGCTGGTCGCCTAAGTATCCTGAGCTTAAGACAATTATCGAGACAGCCTGGAACTGGCACAGCAAACATCCAAATGGTTACGGCAGTTAGTTATCGCCTCCAGGTAGGGATACCTGGAGGCATAATTAAGATAAGTTAGATATCCCTCCAGGTATCTTACCTGGAGGGCATGCAGCATATCCTTAGTATGAGCTGGGAATGCTGGGAAAATCATATTTAGTATCCCTCAATTTGTAGATGAGGGGAATGGACAAGAAGATGACGGAACAGGAACTATCAACGCTCAGACACAGCACATCGCACGTAATGGCGCATGCGGTCAAGAATCTCTTTCCGGAGGCAAAGATCGCGATAGGCCCGTCTATTGAGGACGGCTTCTATTACGATTTCGGGGTCAGCCGCGCATTCACTCCTGAGGATTTGGAGCGCATCTCCGAGGAGATGGCAAAGATAATCGCGGGCAAGAGCGAGTTTGTCCGCAAAGAGGTATCTCGCGCCGAGGCTCTGGAGATATTTAAGGACGAGCCGTATAAGACCGAGCTTATCAACGAACTTCCCGAGGGCGAGACTATCAGCATTTATGAGGAGAACGGCTTTGTCGACCTGTGCCGCGGCCCGCACCTCGCAAACACCGGCGAGGTCAAGGCGTATAAGCTTTTGCATGCTGCGGGCGCGTATTGGCGCGGCGACGAAAAGAACCCGATGCTCCAGAGAATATACGGCACAGCTTTTGCCTCTCAGGAAGACCTTGATGCATACCTTCTCAAACTTGAAGAGGCCGAAAAGCGCGACCACCGCAAACTGGGCCGCGATTTGGACCTGTTTTCGATCCAGGAAGAGGCCGGGCCGGGTCTGGTGTTCTGGCATCCCAAGGGCGCGCTTGTCCGCAAGATAATAGAGGACTACTGGCGCAACGAGCACTATGCCAATGGCTATGAGCTGGTCTATACGCCGCATATCGCCCGCCAGGACCTCTGGAAGACCAGCGGCCATCTGGATTTCTTTACCGAGAACATGTTCCAGCCGATGGAGGTTGAGGGGCAGCCGTATCTGATCAAGCCGATGAACTGCCCGTTCCACCTGCTTATCTATAAATCAACAGTGCGCAGCTATCGCGAACTGCCGATCCGCTGGGCCGAGCTTGGCACGGTATATCGCTACGAGCGCTCCGGCGTATTGCACGGCCTGATGCGCGTGCGCGGCTTTACACAGGACGATGCCCACATCATCTGTACGCGCGATCAGCTCGACTCCGAGACCAAGCGTGTCCTTGATTTTGTCCTAATGATCCTGAAGCGATTCGGCTTCGAGCAGTTCGAGATTTATCTGTCCACCAGGCCGGAGAAGTCGGTTGGCGAGGACGATGTCTGGGAGCAGGCTATGGACTCGCTCAAGGCGGCTCTGGATAGCCTCGGTCTGAATTATAAGATCGACGAGGGCGGCGGAGCGTTCTACGGCCCTAAGATCGACGTCAAGATTAAGGACGCCATAGGCCGTGTGTGGCAGTGCAGCACCATCCAGGTCGACTTCAACGAGCCCGAGCGGTTCGATATCACCTATGTCGGCCAGGACAACCAGCAGCACAGACCTATTATGATCCACAGAGCCCTTTTCGGCTCGTTGGAGCGCTTCATGGGCGTTTTGATAGAGCACTATGCAGGCGCATTTCCGCTCTGGCTGGCCCCTGTTCAGGCTATGGTAATACCTATTGCCGACAGGCACGCCGAATATGCCGAAAAAGTTGCGGCAAAACTTAAAGCCGAGGGTTTCCGTGTCCAGGTCGATGACCGTAACGAGAAGACCGGTTATAAGATCCGCGAGGCTCAGATGCAGAAGATCCCGTATATGCTGGTGGTCGGTGACCGCGAAGCCGAAGCAGACGCGGTATCCGTGCGGTCGCGCGCCGAAGGCGACAAAGGCGCAGTGCCTGTAGGTGACCTGATAAACCAGTTGAAACAGGAATTGGAGCAATAAGCCTGCCGGGCCAAATTCCGTGATCGTCGGGGATTTAAATCCCCGACGCAGCTTATGCGGGACTTTAGTCCCTGATCCCAAAGATATTGGATTTAGTATTTTGTATTGATTATTTGCCAGTGCGTGCTGGAACGCTAACCTTGTTCCCTCTCCTGGGGGAGAGGGTTAGGGTGAGGGCGCAACTGATTTGGTAATTTATATTTTGTATTGAATGATATTTTGATGATCGTTCGGGGGAATCTTTTCCTAGACGCACGTTTAATGAATGTCGGGACTTAAATCCCCGACGCTGCGTATGTGGGACTTTAGTCCCTGATCTACTGTTTATTAAGCAATAGAGGATATTTGATGGTCGAAAATTCTGACAAGCGCGCAAATGAGCTTCTCGCTCAAATGACACCCGAGGAGAAGATCGATTATATCGGCGGCACCGGATTTGCTGTTAGGGCTGTCGAAAGACTCGGCATCCCCGAGATAGTTATGTCTGATGGCCCTATGGGCTGCCGCTGCTACGGCCTGACCACTGCCTACCCGGCAGGTATCTCCCTAGCGGCTACCTGGAATACGGATTTTGCACGCAGGATAGGTGAAGCACTGGGCAAAGACTGCCGCGCGCGAGGCGTGCATATTCTGCTTGCCCCGGGCGTCAATATATACCGCTCACCCAAGTGCGGCAGAAACTTCGAGTATATGGGCGAGGACCCGTATCTGGCTTCCACTATGGTCGTGCCTCTTATTGAGGGTATTCAGTCGCAGGAAGTGCTGGCGACGGTCAAGCATTTCATATGCAACAATCAGGAGTGGGACCGCAACAATATCAGCTCTGAAGTTGATGAGCGGACTTTGCGCGAGATATATCTGCCCGCGTTCAAAGCAGCGATCCAAAAGGCCAAGTCCAGATGCCTTATGAACTCCTATAACCTGCTTAACGGCATCCACTGCTCCGAGCACGATTGGCTCCTCAACAAAGTCTTGAGGGAAGAGTGGGGGTTCGACGGTTTCGTCATGTCCGACTGGGACTCGGTCTACGATGCCGTTAACGCGGCCAACAATGGTCTGGACCTGGAGATGCCTACAGGCAAGTTCATGAACAAAGAGAACCTCCTGCCTGCTATCAAAGACGGCAGGGTCAAGGAATCGACCATAGACGATAAAGTCCGCCGCTTGCTGCGTATATTTATTGCCGCCGGTTTCCTGGATAGACCCCAGCTCGATGAGTCCATACTTAAAGACAACCCCGAGTGCGCGAAGACGGCCCTTGAGGTCGCGCGTCAGTCCATTGTCTTGCTAAAGAATGAGAGCAACATACTTCCATTGAAGCGCGAGGCCAAGAATGTTGTTGTGCTGGGACCGAATGCGCATCCGGCGGTCTATTGCGGCGGCGGCAGCGCGTTTACAGACACTTTCCACTCGACCAGCATAGCCGACGGCATGCGCGAAATCGGCGGAGACTGCGTCAAGGTTCTCCTGCCTGAGTATCTTGGGTTTGAATCCCCATTCAAGATGGAAGTGTTCAACAACCAGGAATTGGCTGGTGAGCCTGACAATACTCTTTATGTTGATAACATAGACTTCGTCTGGAACGACAACCCTGCCCCGGGAGCAAACAGTCTATACCACTATTCCGTGCGTTGGACAGGCAAGATACGACCGCAGCGTGCAGGCAAGTATATGCTCACAGCAATAGCCGATGATGGCGTCAGAATATATCTGGACAACAAGCTCATCGCCGAGGACTGGTGCGAGCACGCGGCGCGTGTGGCGGAGGCAATGGTCGATCTTGAAGAGCGAGAATACGATGTTCGGATAGAGTATTTCCAGCAAGAACATGCCGCATTGGTTTCATTTACATGGCGGTTGGCCTCGATCGAGATGTTGACGGATGTCAAGGGCGCCGATGCAATTGTCTATTGCGCCGGGTTCAATCAGGACAGTGAAGGCGAAGGTTACGACAGACCGTTCGAGCTTCCCAAAGAGCAGATCGAGATGATTAAGGCTATATCGGAGGTCAATCCGAATGTTATAGTCGTGCTGAATACCGGCGGCGGCGTGGCATGGGACGGCTGGCTGGATAGCGTGCCGGCTATAATAGAGGCCTGGTACCCCGGCCAGGAGGTCGGCAGGGTTGTTGCGGAGACTATCTTTGGAGATGTAAACCCGTCAGGTAAACTTCCGGCTACCTTCGAAAAGCATGAGCAGGACAACCCGACAGCGCCGTATTACAATATAAACGATAACGGCAAGACCCCATACGCCGAAGGTATATTTGTCGGCTACAGGGGATATGATAAGAACAAAGTGGAGCCGCAGTTCTGCTTTGGTTATGGACTGTCATACACGACTTTCGAGTTCGGTGATCTTAAGATTACCGAACATGGCAGCGGTGCTTCCAAAACAATCGAGGTCACCTGCTCAGTTAAGAATACAGGCAGCCGTGCAGGAGCCGAAGTCGCTCAGCTTTATGTAGGCGATGTCGAATGCAGCGTTTCTCGACCGATACGTGAGCTTAAAGGCTTTAATAAGCTGACTCTCGAGCCGGGTGAGACAAAGACCGCCGGCTTTACTTTAAGCAAAGACGGTCTTGCATTTTACGACGTCAACACGCGCTCGTGGATCGTCGAACCGGGCGAGTTCACCGCGTGGGTCGGCTCATCGTCAAGAGACCTGCCATTGCGTGGGACGTTTGTGTGGTAATACAGGTTCGTAAAGGTTTTGCTGTCAATTTCAGCAGCAAATGCTTCGACCCGGTATAAGTATAAATTATTACTTGACAATGGCCAGGCATTTTCGCTATACTTAAGGTCGGCCTGTCGGATGAGAGGAACGCATCCGCTCGACCGGCAGAGAATCATCAGAGGTGATATAGTTATACAAAAGGACCTCAGGGTAAATGAACGCATTCGTGCGCGGGAAGTAAGGCTTATCGATGAGAACGGCGCCCAGGTGGGTGTAATACCGTTTCGCGAGGCTCTTGCATATGCCAGGGAGCGTGGCCTTGATCTTATCGAGGTGGCAGGTAATGCCGCTCCGCCCGTATGCCGGGTCATGGACTACGGGAAGTATCGTTACGAGCAGGGTAAGCGCGACCGAGATGCCCAGAAGAAGCAGAAGATGACCGAACTCAAGGGCATTCGGATGCGGCCGGGCACGGACGAGCATGACTTCCAGTTCAAGCTCCGAAATGCGGTAAAGTTTCTCAAGGCCGGGCACAAGGTAAAGATTACGGTGATCTTCCGCAGCAGGGAGTTCACTCATCCGGAGTTTGCAAGAGAGTCTCTGAACCGGATGGGCGAGATCGTTAAAGAAGAAGGCGCGGGGATCGTCGAGAGACCGGCTATAATGGAGGGCAGGACCATGACAATGATCCTTGCTCCGGCTGTTGATGCGCCGACAAAGTAGCGTAAGTACAGACCCCGGACGGGGTAAGATAATGAGGTATACACGTGCCTAAGATTAAGACAAGAAAAACAGCGGCGAAGAGGTTCGAGGTTACGGCCAACGGCAAGATTCGCCGAGGCAACACCGGCATGAACCACCTGAAGATGAAGAAGTCTTCGAGTGCGAAGCGCCGCCTATCTATGAAGAGTGAAGTAACCACCGGTGAGAAGCGCGTCATAAGACGTTTGATCCCCGGAATTTAAAGGTCGGGTTGCAATTATAAACAATTTCTGAGTAAGGGGATTTAAGATATGCCACGCGTGAAACGCGGGACTATGACGCATAAGCGTCATGCTAAGATACTAAAGCAAGCAAGTGGATATTGGGGCGCAAAGAGCAGGCTTTTCAAGACTGCCAAAGAGCAGGTGATGAAGTCGGGCAACTACGCTTTCCGCGATAGAAGAGCCAAAAAGCGCGATTTTCGTCGGCTGTGGATCACGCGCATCAGCGCCGCCTGCCGCATGAACGGTATGCCCTACGGCAGGTTTATCGAGGCCTTGAGCAAGGCCGAAATAAATCTGGATCGTAAAGTTCTTGCAGAGATGGCGGTTGTAGACGCGCAGGGTTTCGCTTCTCTTGTAGAGAGAGCGAAAGCCCAGTTGGCGAGCGCTTAATTAATCAATATAAAATAATCAATAATAAATTAGATTGTCGCCCAGCGTCCAATAGCTTAAGGTCGGGAGGTCCGGATTGATACAATCGATCGGGATTTCTTGAGCTTCTGCAATTGGGCGCTGGTTTGTTTTATATCAAGCATGACAAAACGCACACTGTCATTCCGAACGGATGTGAGGAATCTGCTTTTAAGCGTTTTAATGACAGGTTTTGTTCGAAATGCCTTTTACAGGCAAGGCGGTTATACAATGAGCGAAAAAGAAGAATTGACAGGCATACGTGACACGGCTTTATGCAAAGTCCGCGCAGCGTCTTCAAGCGGCGAGCTTGACGCATTGGAGACCGACTACCTCGGTCGCAAGGGCGAACTGACGCTCCGGCTCAGGAGGATTGGCTCTCTTGCTCCCGAGGCTCGCAAAGACTTCGGACAGTCCGTCAACGATATCAAAAACGAGCTTGCATCTGCCATCGAGAGCAGACGCCAGGATCTGGCGGGGGGCGAGTCGAAAGCAGCGATGGCTGCTGAGGCGGTGGACGTGACGCTGCCCGGCCGTTTTTATCACACTGGCCGGCCTCACATTCTCATCGAGACGATGAATAAGATCAAAAACATATTCATCGGTCTTGGCTACGAGATGTTCGAGGCTCCCGAGGTGGAAGAGTATAAATTTAACTTCCAGGCTCTGAACTATCCCGAAGAGCACCCGGCTATGGATGAGCAGATGTCGTTTTACGTGACTGATGATGTGCTTCTTCGCACCCACACCACGGCGTATCAGCACCGGGTCATGAAGGGCCGGAAGCCCCCGATGCGGGTCTGCACCATGGGTAAGACCTATCGGGTCGATGCAGTTGACGCCACTCACGGCCACACGTTCCATCAGGTCGACTGTTTTACTATAGACCACGGCATTACAATGGCTGATCTCAAGGGCACGATGCATCAGTTCGCGGTTGAGATGTTCGGCCCGAATGTGGATGTTAGGTTCAGACCGGACTTCTTCCCGTTCGTGGAGCCGGGCGCTGAGGTGGCGGTCACCTGCACCATATGCGGCGGTAAAGGCTGCAACATATGCAAGGGCAGCGGCTGGCTGGAGCTTGCCGGCGCGGGAATGATCCACCCTAACATTCTCGAAGGAGCCGGAATAGACTCCGAGGAGTATACAGGCTTTGCGTTCGGGTTCGGAATAGAGAGAATGCCTATGCTCATGCACGGCATCGGCGACCTGCGATTGTTCATGGAAAACGACCTCAGGTTCTTGAGGCAGTTCTAAAATTTAGTATTTAGTATTGAGTATTTAGTATTGATTTCCATGTTCGGGCGCGATATCCGATCGCGCCCGAAAAAGAATATCGCGATATCTGATCGCGGATATGACGTGTTCGCGCAAAGTTATTCCGAATGAAATCTGCTTTTAGCGCTATAGGTTAAGGTCAAATGAAACTATCAACTAATTGGCTTAGAGAATATATAGATATAAACTGTCCGCTTGATGAGCTTGCGACAAAGCTCACGATGGCGGGCCTCGAGGTAGAGGAGACGATTCCTCTGAGCAAAGAGGCCATAGCCAAAGCAGGCGGCAGCGGCGCCGCTGCCGACATCGTCTGGGATGTCAAGGTCACTCCAAACAGGGGCGACTGGCTCTCCGTGCTGGGCGCGGCCAGGGAGTGCGCACCTCTGGTAGGCGCAAAGGCGAAGATACCTTCGGCGAATGTCGAGGGCAGTGAGCCGCCTACTTCCGATCTTATAAAGATTCGCATTGACGACCCCGACCTGTGCAGACGATACGTCGGCATAGTAGTTAGAGGCGTCAAGATCAAGCAGTCTCCAGGCTGGCTCAAAGACCGTCTGATCGCAGCCGGTATGCGCCCGATCAACAATGTTGTGGACGTCACCAATTATGTAATGCTTGAACTCGGCCAGCCTCTGCATGCATTCGATTACCACCTCCTGCACAATTCACAGATAATTGTTCGCCGTGCAAAGCCGGGTGAGGTGATCGTCTCACTCGACGGCCAAGAGCGAAAACTAGAAAATGACATGCTCGTCATCGCCGATTCAGACCGTCCTGTAGCTCTTGCGGGGATTATGGGTGGAATTGATTCAGAAATTAGCGAGCAGACGCAGGATATTTTAATAGAGTCGGCTAACTTTAATAGTGTAAGCATCAGGCGCACTTCAAAGCACCTGGGGCTTGTAACTGAGTCGTCATACAGATACGAGCGTTCGGTCGACCCTTCAATCGCTCCGACGGCGGCCATAAGGGCTGCGCAGTTGATAAGCGAGTTGGGGGAGGGCACGGTCTCAAAGGGCATGGTAGACGTATACCCGTCTCCGGTAGAGCCGATTGAGATAAAAGTCAGGCCGAAGCGTGTGAATGATATTTTAGGTACCGACATCGACACCGATTCGATGGTCGATTACCTGAATAGCCTTGAAATTGAGACCTCATTGCGGGATGGTTTGCTCATCTGCAGGGTTCCCACGTTCAGGGCGGATATAACTCGCGAGATAGATGTTGTCGAAGAGGTAGGCAGAGTATACGGCTACGAAAACTTTGCTATGACGCTGCCGAAGTCTTCGCTGCAGGGTAAGGACAGTCCCGAAGGTCTTTTCAGAGACAGGGTCAGACGAATATTGATGACCTGCGGTTGCCAGGAGGCGCTCACTCATTCACTGGTGAGCAGCTCATTAGCTGAGATGACCGGCAAGTCGGATATTAGTCTCACGGTCAGAAACCCGCTGACTGAAGATCTTGATGCCATGCGCACCGACCTGTTTCCTAACCTGCTGCAGGTTATCGCGAGAAACCAGTCATACGGCACAAACGATGTCTCAGTGTTCGAGGTAGGCAAGGTTTACTTTAAGACTTCGGACACGGGACATGGTGAAAGGCTCTCGATTGCGGGGGCAATGATCGGAAACATGGCCGCAAGCGCCTGGAGTCTGCCCGAAGAGGCATTGCAGGTGGATTTCTATACTTGTAAGGCCGTGGTTGAAAATCTATTGGATGGTTTAGGGATCACAGGAGCCGAGTATAAGGCGGCGCAGGTCCCGATGTTGCATGCAACGCGCGCGGCAAAGATTATCATTGCAGATAACGAAGTCGGAATATTAGGCGAAGCCGCGCCGGACGTGAGGGAGTCGTTTGATCTTAGGGGAAGGCCATACGTCTTTGAGCTTGATTTCGAGGCTCTAATGGCGGCATCCCCCAAGATTGTCAAATACAAGGAACCGGCTCGGTTCCCGGCTCTATACCGGCACCTCGCGGTTGTTGTTGATGATGAATTAGAATACACTAAGCTTGAACGTCTTGTCCAAGGATCGGGCAAGGGTTTGGTTGCGGACGTCGATCTGCTGGATGTGTATAAGGGCGAGCAGATTGGGTTGGGACGTCGAAGTCTGACAGTATCCATAGTGTTCCGATCCCAAGAAAAGACTCTGACAGACGATGAAGTGAACACCGTTCTGGCGGGTATTAAGGAAGCCCTAATGGGAGAATTAGGGGCTAACTTCCGCTAGCCAGGATGGCAATAGAGGAAGGGAGGTCCGCAACATGGCAGTGGAACGCCAGGTTAGCGCAGGCGACATTGAGTCTATTATAGGTAGGCTCAGAGACGTGATTGCGGTAAGTGTTGTGGAAGACGAAAAGGGGGACATAGCCGAGATACATGTTCTTACAAGCTCGGACAGATCCCCCAAGCAGGTTGTGCGCGATGTTGAGTCCGCTGTAATGGCACGTTTGGGCGTGGTCATCGATCACAAAAAAGTATCCGTTGCGCAAGTTGCTGGCGGCTCGTCGCCACGCTACGATCACACAAGATTAAAATTCGCCGATGTATCTATATCCCTCAATGGAAGCAGGACCGAAGCCACGGTTCGCCTCACCAAGGACGGCATCATGTGCTCAGGCTCAGCCAGCGGCACGCCTACGCCTAATGGTCAGATGAAACTCATTGCAAGCGCTACTCTTCGAGCTGTCGAAGATTTCGGGCAGGTGGAGAGCAGTTTTGTGCTTGAGGATGTGGTCGAGTCACAAGTAGGCGGCCGGAAAGCGGCCGTTGTGCTGGTGAGTATGATTACAAACCGTGGTGAAGATTTGTTGACAGGAAGTGCTCTTATCAAGCAGGATGTTTGGAAAGGTGTGGTGAATGCTACACTGGATGCGATAAACCGCAGACTGTGCGCTTTGGAGCAATCTTAAGCAATCAGTCGGGTGTCGTTTCCATCACAATCAATTTTGAGCCAACGGCATTAGCGAGTAGGCAGTAAGCGAGAACTCAACCCGAGCGAAGCGGTTTATGGCGGCCTGTTGAGCGATACGGGCTAGCAAAAAACCGAAAGGGGTTGAAAAATCATGAGTCGCTTGTTCAAGGTTCTGTTGGGGCTAGCCGCTCTGGCGGCTTCCGCTGGCGCGTCGTGGACCATATTCCCTCCGAGAGGATAATTTTGTGGTTCATTGCTATTGGCAAAAACGAATGTGACTCTGCTCGCCGTTGGCTCATCAAAATTCTGTTAACATCTCATTCTTAGTGAGTACGAGCTTTCCCGGGAGGAGAAGCTCCTGCTGAGCCAAGATTATGTGGCGCAGCCAGGCTCGGTGGGAACCTCGCCCTCCCAGGCTGGTGAAATTGTACTTAAGGAGAATGAACTCTTGCAAATCCTGCATGTATTAGAATGTCGTGCCATAATTACTAATAGGTATAATTGCCTTGAACAGCACAGCCTATCGTGAGATTTGAATAACAGTGAACAATGGCACAGTCTGCTTCATCTTTTTTACAACCCGAATCATCTCATGTCACTCGCTGGGAGCGCAGAGTGTTGTGTGCACTATACAATTCATGCACTAATGCGCGCACTGCTACACTGCGTGTGCACACCATCATTCTGAACGAATGTGAAGTGCTGCGAAAACCCGTCATTCCGAACGAATGTGAGGAATCTGCTTTTTATGGTGCTGCCAGATGAGCAATGCAATGAAATCCTACATAATCGTGTGTGTGGCGCTGCTTGTCATCGCCGTCGCACTCACGATTGTGGCATATTACAAGACGCCGATAATCGGAAACCCGTGGCTTGGAGTCGTATGGTTTATAATTGCAATAACTCTTGCTGAACTGATGGCAGTAATATGCAGATATTCAGATCAGGAGAAAGGATATGCTGTTTCTCCCGGCAGCCCCATATTCTGGGCAGCCATATGCGTTCTCGGGACATTTCCTGCAATAGTCTGTGTCGTCATAACAAGCTTCATTGTCATACTCGGCAGATACGTATCTTCTGCAATCATAAAGTGTATTGAGAAAAACAGTGACACAAAGAGTTTTTACCACAATCTACTAGAAACCTTGCCACATTGGCTTACCGCATTAGTGCAGCATTTGATCTCCTTTATACGAAATTTGGCGGCGCTTTTACCGGAGAGGTCAGTTTTTTCGCTTGTTCTTATGCACATTCAATTTGTCTGTGGCCTGGTTTTATTCGTGGGTTCTGCCGGGCTGGCTTACTATTACACAGGCGGCCACAATTTGCTTGTTGTGGATTCTCATTTCTCCACACTGCACAATTTTCTGTTTCCCTTCATCGCGCTGGTTGCGGTTTCAGTTGCAGCGGATTTTATTACAACAATTCCAATAATGGTTGCGGTAAACATTCCCGCCGATGGAGCATCTTTTCGAGAGATCATTCTCAGCGCTAAGCTCATAGCCGTAGAGATATTCGTTCCCCTGGTCAAGCCACAGCTTTTCTTGAGTGTAGTTGCTCTCTCTCTAGCTTATCTATATGCACATCTGCATCTACTCGGCTTCCTGGTTGCCGCGACACCTGTCGTAGCTCTCAGAGACTTCTTCAATCAGTGGGTAGCCGAGCGCGAGGCATACGTAGGCACAGTCACTACGCTTGCCACCTATATGCAGCACTACCACCCATATACAAGGGGCCACTTGAAACGGGTAGCTGATTTGTCTGAGAGGCTTGCACGGGAGCTGAGCCTGCCTATTGAAAGCATAAGGTTTATCGGAACGGCGGGCATGCTCCATGATATCGGCAAGATCGGCGTCAGTGAGGAGATTCTGGATAAGACGGAAAAGCTTACAGACGATGAATGGCAGCAGATCAAGGAGCACCCCGTGAAGGGCGCCGAGATCATAAGTCACCTCGAATTTCTGGACTCGATTGTAGACTGGATCAAGTATCATCACAAGTGGTATAACGGCAGCGGCTATCCCGCGACAAACGGGAACGGCTCATCTATTCCTCTGGAAGCAATGATAATAGCAACGGTGGACGCATTCGACGCCATGACGGACGACCGCGAGCTTACCCTGGATTGGAAGTGTGATTCCTGCGGTTACACGCCTGCTGACGGCCAACGGCCCGATACATGCCCGGTCTGTGGCGCTCAGAAGCGCAGAACATATCGCGAGCCGAAGACTCTGGATGCGGCAATAGACGAGCTTAGGCGTGGGGCAGGCAGTCAGTTCCATCCGATGGTAGTGAAGGCATTTCTAACAATGATCGACCGTGACGGGGTGAAGACAAATGCCTGACATCAGCCTGACCCCCGGCGTCATGGTTTTCGTGTTTATGTCCCTGAGCATATCGGTTCTGAGCCTGTATGTGTCGCGCATTTTTCTGCCAAAAAAGATGAAGAGCGCATATTTGAAGTCGATCACTGTTCTTGCGGCTGCGGTTGAGACGAGAGACTCCGGCACAGTGGGACATGCCCAGCGTGTAGCTCAACTGACGGTCGCTATCGCTCGCAGGCTTGGCATGCGCGGCAGGATACTTGAGAGAATCGAGTATGCCGCATTGCTGATGGACATAGGCAAAGCGAACGTTCCACAGGCCATTCTGAACAAAAAAGACCCTCTCACCGCCGAAGAATGGGATATGGTTATGAGCCACCCGGCAATGGGCGCTCAGATGGTTGCGGCTGTGCCGTTTCTTGCTGATTTGGAACGCTATATTCTACATCACCATGAGTATTGGGACGGTTCCGGCTATCCTGAGGGTCTGCGTGAAAATGACATTCCTCTACCGAGTCGGATTCTGGCAGTTGCGTCAGACTACGACGCAATGATCTCCGAAAGACCCTATCACCCTGTTCCACTTACCCGTGAGGAGGCCCTGACGGAGATAAGGAGACACAGCGGAACGAAATATGCGCCCGATGTCGTCAAAGCGTTTATTCAGATGCTCAGCAGGTAACCTGCAGGAGTTTTGAATGAAGATTTTTCTTTTGCATCCGCCCACTGCGGGCAAAACCCCTTGTGAGGCAATTGCGTTATCTGTAACTGATCTCAATTCTGTTGATTCAAAGAAAGTAAAAGCCCCAAGCAGTGAGCGTGGCAAGTATTCAATGTGCGGAAAAAGTAAAAAATCTACCCCAATAAAAGCA
>JBDKUO010000008.1 GCA_039679645.1 Armatimonadota bacterium | reverse complement strand
ATCTGCTTCGGGTCCTGTGGCATTTCCTTGAATCGCGGCATTACATCAATCCTCCCATATAGGAGTTCGACAACTATACCGCAAATTCATGTCTCTTCGCTTATTCTTTTTGAGACAGCTTCAGGGTATCCCGAAACAACCTAATTATCTTGGCGATATGTGCTAAACCGGAGATATGCGGTGGCTGATTTCAATTGCTTGACCTTAGAGAATTAATATCATTTTTGGCTATCGAAGCAAGCATGGCTCCAGACCCTAGAAATGCTCCTATGTGACCAGGCAACCGATTCAGTATAGTTCCTATATGAATATACATTGGGATAGATGCAAGAAAAATAAGAATGTAGCCTGTTGCAAAGACTATTCCAATTACTCTTTTGTGCTTCGGGGCAATCCATGCTGCACAGTATATCGTGACGGCAGCACAAATCATATTATTTTGAATGAGAATATACAATCTACTGATTATTCCATCAGGCGCAAAACCAGCTGAACACAAACACATTACACCTATAAAACCAGCTACATAATAACTAGCTACACCACACAAGATACTTCCAGGAAAGAAAAATATCCACCTGAACAATTTATGAAAAACATTTGTGATTTCCATCGATTCTCCTCTCTTTCGGAGAACCTAAACCGCTCGGCTCTCAGTTATAATCTTGATTAGCACCCGGCCGTATTATAGCCAACAAATCCTGATATTGCAAAACAATCTGAAGTATTGATGAAGATATGTTCCAAGCTGCCGGGTTTTATGCAGCCCCTTCCGGGCTCTCCACTCTCGGCTCTCCACTCTCAGCCTCCAAAAAAGCCTTCACCTTCTCCACCTTCTTCGTCCCCTTGCATCGCGGCAGGTATTTGAGGAACTCCTTGCCGTAGAACTTTTTGTGGATTCGAGAGTCCAGGATAGCGACTATCCCGCGGTCAGTTTTGGTGCGGATCAAGCGGCCAAAGCCCTGCTTGAGGCGAATTTGAGCCTGAGGAATGGAGTATTCGATGAACCAGTTGCCGCCCTCATTTTCTATCTGCTCACAGCGGGCCTTATTGGTGGGTGTGTCCGGCACGGCGAAGGGCAGCTTGTCTATAATCACGCATGAGAGCCTCTCGCCCTTCACATCCACCCCCTCCCAGAACGAGTGCACACCCATAAGGCACGTGTCGTCGTTCTCGCGGAATTCGGTGATGAGGCGGTCGTTAGACATATCGCCCTGCTTGAGCAGCCTGAACGGCACTTGGTCGATAAGCCTGTTGAAGACCTCGTTTAGCATTCGATATGATGTGAAGAGCATGAACGCGCGGCCGTTGGTGGCGAGCAGGAGCTGTCTGATCTTATCGGAGAGCGCATCGGCATATTCGGGCGCATTTGACGGGAACGCGAGGTCATCAGGCACATATAGCAGAGCCTGGCGCTCAAAGTCGAACGGCGAGCCTAGGATCAGCTCATTACACTCGGGGGTCCCAAGTCTCTTTTTGAGGTAACAGAATGTGCCTGAGTTGGAGAGAGTAGCGGAGGTCGCTATTATCGGTTCGAGGTTGCCCCACAGCGAGTCGTGCAATATATCCGCCACGTTCACAGGGGACAGGTGCAGGTAGCAGCTCACGAACTTGCCGCCGGAGGGTTTTTCACACCATCTGAAATAGTTGGGTTGGTCCGCAAAGAAAAGGTCCGAAAGCTCACCCCGCATCCGAGCGAGCATCTTTCGATAGCCGTCGAGGCGGTCCTTTAGCTCCGGGTTGTCCTCAGTGTCTTGAGCGAGCAGAGCAGTATTGAGGCCGTCCAGGTGCGTGATGAGCTGGTTTACCGACTCGTCCACCGTGCGCTTCTCGACGGACTCATACATCTCGTCAAAGAAGAACTCCGACCTGTGCATAGAATCGAACGGGCCAAAGAGGGTATTATTCAGGCTGAGAATATACTCAAGCTCACCCTGAGGCACGTCAATTTCTCGACGCTTGCGGATACGGCTGATAAGCTGAGGTATGCGATAGTTTGAGAACTCTATGCCGAAGATGTCGCTCGCCACATCTTCCAAGTGGTGCGCCTCATCAAAGATCACCGCGCCGTAGTCGGGCAGTATGCCGTTCTTGGGGTCGGTCATCTTGAGGCCGAGGTCGCTGAAGAAAAGCGCGTGGTTTACGACTATAATATCCGCCAACTCGGCGGCGCGGCGCATCTTGTAATAGAAGCACTGCTCTGAGTTATAAGGGCACTCCTGGTGCCGGCAGGTGTCCTGATTGCAGCAGACCTCGGACCAGTCGGTGAATGTGAAATCCAGCTCACCGACATCGCCCGTCTGCGTCTGCGATGCCCACTCCTGAAGCTGCTTAAAAATGGGGTCCTCGTGATATATGACCGACTGGGCCGCATGATCGAGTTCCTGGAGGCAGAGAAAATTGCTGCGGCCCTTCATCAGGACGGCTGTAAACGGGTGATCATCCATCACCTGCTGCATCAGGGGTATATCTTTGTTTATGAGCTGACCCTGCAGGTTGATCGTGTGCGTCGAGATAATAATCGGCTTTGTGCCTGATGAATAGATTACGGCAGGTGCGAGATAGCCGACCGTCTTGCCGACTCCGGTCCCCGCCTCTACAAGCAGGTGCTCTTTGTGCAGCATTGCGTCAGCCACAGCCGTAGCCATCTGCAACTGCTCATCTCTATATTCATAACCCTCGCACAGGCGAGCGAACCGCCCATCCGGCCCGAGGCATTTGGTGATTTCTTCAAACATCCTGCACCAATTTTACGCGAACGCGCATTCGGCAGTCAAGGAAAACATGCATCCTCGTAATACTGCCTGATTTCTTTGCGTTTGCTTGCAAGAGCTCATATTTATGATATACTAGGGATTAAGTGTCACAAGAGTGAACAATGAATTTTCGAACAGAGTTGATGCTTTGTTCTAAAGGGGATTTTGGAGGTAATGATGAGGACTAAAATTGCAAGTGTGTTATTATTAGGCTTGTTATGTGTGACTTTAGATGCGACTATGTGTTCGGCTCAGACGCGGACTACACCCGTCGAGGTTGAAAATACTCCTACGGTGCAATCGCAGCAAAACGGCACATGGAGTGTTGGAATTACAGGCACTCCGAATGTAGCCGTGACCAATACACCTAGTGTCAGTGTCACGAACACGCCTTCGGTATCCGTCTCAAACAGCCCCACGGTCAAGATAGATTCTGTGACCAATACAATATCCGCCCCGACCCTGACAAAAGGAGTCAAACTCTGGACAACTGACCCGACGTTTTCCGGCTCATCAAATAGTATTAGTTTCAACTGCAGCGGCTATCGTGAAGTCAAGGTTGTAATCAAAGTCAGTTCTGCTCTAACAAATCCGGAGAACCTGAAGGTCTTTCCCGAATATGACGGCATACCCTCAGGGGGCAGCTTCACACCGGGCTATGTCACTTTTGCCACCCCGACAAACTCAATAATTCAAGGAGCCCCATTCTTACAGTCTTCCGGGGTATGCATGTTCGTAGTGCCGGTGTTGAGCTCCACTATGTGGTTTTATGTTCAGAACGGCACCGGATCATCCGTCACTATCGACTCCGCAAGAAGCTGGGCATGGCTTGTAAATTAATTGTGCGAGCTGGAGGCAAGAAATGAAAGTTATATTTGCATCAGCGCTCGCTATTTATATGCTTGCTGCCTCGCTGGCTTCTTACGCGGCGACCGCATATACCGGCAGCGCACCGTTTAATACAGCGATATCCGGTTTTGCGTTTAGCAAGGTGTTCGACTTTGACTCGTATACCGCGGGGACGAGTGTCACAGCTTGCGGAATGGCGGCAATAAGCGCGCAGGGTCTTGACTGTGACGGTGCGACTACAATAGACCTGCAGCCCGTTGCTGCCGATGCCTACAGCACAGGGTCTACACCCATATCTGTGGGTGTGTCTGGTTCGGAGAACCAGTTTCTGGCTGGCAATGGCGATCACATAACATTTGGCTTCTCGCGCCCGATACACGCATTCGGCATTTACCTGATCGGCAACCCCAGCCCGACGGGTGACCCTGCAATTCCATTCTGGAAGATGCATGCATCCAGCGGGTTTGACGCATACAGCGCAACCGAACCGATTCAGAGCCTGAGTCTGGGCAACGATGTCTACTTTCTTGGGATCGTCTCGCCCGGCAGTCCTTTCAGCCAGATAAATCTCTATTCGGACAATGATCCGGCGGCTGTCTACAGCTTCAGTGTGGACAATATGATTCTAGCAGCCGATGTGCCGCAGTTGACTCTTGCCGAGGCTAAAACAAATGCCTCGGGCGACTTTGTAGTCTCGGATATTATAGTCACGCGTGTGCATGCGGACAGGTTCAATGTAGAGAAATCGGACTGGTCCGGCGGAATGGCGGTTCTTGGCGGAGGCACATCGAGAGATAAAGCAGTCTCGCTTTTCGGCACGATCCAGGATACTGGAGATGATGAGCATGTCCTAAAGCTCGTGCAGTTAATGAACGAGGCGGATTCCACGGCTCCCACTGCTTTGGGTATGAGCTGCAAGTCTGTCGGCGGAGGGTCGAGTGTCGGTCTGCAGATCGGCTGCACAGGCAGCGTCGGGCCAAACAACATTGGTCTGGATGTGGTCGCGTGGGGCAAGGTAACGGCATATGATACGACTCTCGCTCATGCCTGGATAACGATTGATGACGGATCGCATCGAGACAGCGGCATGGGCTCATTGGGAGTGAAAGTCGAAGGCCCTGTATGGGGCGACGGCAGATACATAGGCGAGATGGTGAGAGTTCAGGGCTCAAGCTCTTTATTTAAGTCCGGCTCCGATCACTATCCGCTGATCCGGCTTGCCGAATCGGGTGACATTACACCGTTTACAGGATCATCTTACTAACGGCTTTAGTTTTGCGGAGCGCAATATAAGGGCAAACTGACTCTCGGGGGAATGAGATATGTTCATCCGAGTTGCTGTGTTGAGTGTAGCTATTGCGATTATATCTATGCCCGGGTGGGCAACGCTCGACCCGGGCATTTTGCCGTGTCCCGCCCAAGACAGTGTCGTGGTCGGCCAGTTGGATGCGGACGTTACTGGGGACGGCATCAATGATCGCGTCATACTGATGGGCAGAAAGCTCGATAATGCCGGCCCGTATATAGTCGAGATGTCTATAATCGTCACTGATCTTGACGGTAAAAATGAGCTTTGCACACGGCTGCCGAAAGAGTCGGACAGCGGTTATGATCCTCAGCTTAAGGCCATGGACTTTACCGGCGATGGTGCGCCTGACGTGTTCATTTCCGCTCCTACAGGCGGCAGCGGCGGGAGCATCAACTGTATCGTCTACTCATTCGGCGGCAGGCAGCCCAAACTGCTGCTTGATACGAACCACACCGTTAAACCTGCATTTACGGGTCACTTTCTGTCCGATTACAAGGCTCAGATCGACGTTGATGGAAAGTCGAGCATCATAGACCTTGCGGACCGCACGAAGTACTATGATGAGATGGGCTATTACAAAAACGGCAAGCTCCTGAAATCTGTTGAAGTTTGGGGAGGCGGCTATGGCCTGATTGCTCCCGTCGACGCTGATCACAACGGCGTTTATGAGCTTGAAGCCGTTCAAGAGGTGCGCGGGGCAGCAAATGCAGACCGCATCGCCGAGATTATCTCCCATTTGAAGTGGGAGAAGGGCGGCTGGAGAGTTATGAATGTGCGCATTAAGCATCCAGCCAAATAATCAATCCAAAATACTAAATCTCAAATTCATGCATGCTTGCCGCCGGTTCTTTTTCTTCTGCGGAGGGAGCGGATAGTTGCGGCGCAGCGAACTCCTTGGCCACTTGAGCGAGTTCCTGCAGCCTCTTGTCGACCATAAAGTGGACAGTCCCCTCTGGGTATGCGCCGTCCGGCGTCTTTTCACCTGCGGGTATGCCGGTGATTATCTCTATTCCCTGGTCGATTGTCTCAACCGGCCATATATGAAACCCGCCCTTGCGCACTGACTCGACTATCTCGGGCTTGAGCATCAGGTGGCGGATATTGGAGACCGGGATCATCACTCCCTGCTCACCGGTGAGACCCTTGGACTTGCAGACTGTAAAAAAGCCCTCGATCTTGCGGTTCACACCGCCTATGGGCTGGACCTGCCCGTGCTGGTTCATCGATCCCGTAACTGCTATACCTTGTTTGATCGGAATATTGGCTATAGCCGAGAGCAATACGTAGAGCTCAGCGCATGAAGCCGAGTCACCCTCGACCTCGTCATAGAGTTGTTCAAATGCGATAGTTGCATAAGCAGCGATGGGTTTGTCTGTGGCATACATTCCTTCGAGATAACCGGTGAGGATCATTATGCCCTTGCTGTGGATCGGACCGCCCATCTCGCTTTCGCGCTGGACATCTACTATCTTACCCCTGCCCGCCGCGACTCTTGCTGTGATCCTGGACGGCCTGCCGAAAGAGAAATCGCCGAGGTCGTAGATCGAAAGCCCGTTTATCTGCCCGATTTTGGATTCATCGGCGTCGATCATGATTACGCCTTCGTCGATCAAGCTCTGGACTTTGTCTTCTATCATTCGCGAGCGATACTCTTTCTGCTCCAGAGCTTTTTCGACGTGCTCCGCCATCACGATATCGCTTCCCTCTGCCCAATATGAAGCCTCGCTTGCCAGGTCCGAAATCTCTATAAAGCGGGTGGAGAGGCGGCCTTTGTCCTCGATCAGGCGTGAGCCGTAATCTACGATCTTTGCCACAGCGCTTTTATGGAACGGCTTGAGTTCCAGGTTTTTGCAACAGTCGGCGACGAATGCTGCATATTGCGCCACATGCCTGTCGTCGCGCGCCATCTCGATATCGAAATCGGCCTTGACCTTAAAGAACTTGCGGAACTCCTCATCAAGATAATAGAGCAGGTAATATATATACGGGCTGCCGACCATTACTACTTTGACGTCCAGCGGGATCGGCTCCGGCTTGATTGTGGCTACCGAGATCAGCCCGTACTGGTCGATCAGGTTTTCGGGTGCGGCTTCTTTTGCGCGCAGTATGCGCTTCAGGCCATCCCATGAGAATGGGTTCAAGAGCACATCCAGTGCCTGCACGATCAGGTATCCGCCATTGGCTTTGTGCGCCGCGCCCGACTTGATCATATTGTGGTCGGTGCTCACGAACCCGAACCGCGATTTGTATTCGATCTTGCCGAGCAGATTATTGTATGTAGGGTTGTTCTCACGGATCACCGGCGCGCCGTCGTGATCCTTTTGCGTGAGAAAGACGTTTACCTTGTATCGATCATATGTGGATTCTGCCAATTCTTCGAAAGCAGGAGGCATGCCGGGCTGGACTTTCTTTTCTTGCGAGCGAAAGTCATCAAGGTGTTCGACTATATCGTTTTCGACTTCATTGAGATAATCAAGGATGGCTTTGCAGTCGCCGAAGCCGTTGCACATCTGATATTTCGCTCGAAGGGCTTCAAGTAGATGGCCGACAGCAAAAAGCGCTATCTCCCGGTCAAGATTACGGACCTTGTCCTGAGCTTCCTTTTCCAGCCCGCGCGAGCGTGAGACGAACTGGTTGGTGCTCTCCTGCAGTTTCTGCCCGCGCTGTTTGATATTCTGTTTCCTCTCATCGGGGAGGGCGTCATATTCATCTCGATTATATGCGCGGCCTTCTGGAGTAAGCGGGACCGAGGCTATCCCGACAGGAGTCGCCTCTATACTAAACCCCAGATCGGCAGCTTCTTTCTGAAGCTCAACCAATAGAGCCTCGCGCCTGTGCTGGATATCGTCCATTATTTCACTTTTGCGTTTTCCATAATTTTCACTTTCAAATGCGCGCGGCAGCTCTTCACGGGCGGCTTTTATGAACTCGTCCATGTCATCGGAGAGTTCCGTTCCCTTGCCTGAAGCCACTCCTATTGCTTTAGGATGATACGGGTCGGCAAAGTTGTTGACATAACACCAGTCTTTTGGAGGGGGTTCGTTTTTAGCCTTGGCGTTTATATGCGCCAGCACGCTGGAGTTTCTGCCCGTGCCAGGCTTGCCGGCGACATATATATTAAACCCGTGTGTGCGTATCCCAAGCCCGAAGTCTACTGCACTCACCGCGCGCTCCTGGCCGACTGTTCCTTCGAGCGGGGCGATATCGGCGGTGCTTTCGAACTCCAGATCATCAGGATTGCAGGTATGAGTCAGCTCATCGGCGGATAACTCTCTGATGTCAGCCATGTTCCCTTACCTCCTCGGCATCTCTGAGCGATAGTCGATATCCCTCCAGGTATCATACCTGGAGGGATTGAAATTGAATTCCAGAGAGACTAGAGAAGGTTTACCCAAGCGGACTTGAATGGGAAACAAGCATGAGCTTTTATATAAAGCAAGGTAATGCCATCATTGCAGTCGAACAATATTTTGGAGGCTGACGAATGGACGAGTCTATGTGGAACGGCGTGTTTTGGAACCATATGGTCTATCCCGAGCTATCTTCGGACGATACGGAGGACCCGGCGCTCACCGTAGCGGGTATCCATGAAAAAGCGCTGGGCGGCGATTATCCTGACTATGTCGTTTGCCTGTGTCTGGATGATTATCACACCCTCTCGTCCGATGACCGCCGCGGCGCTCTTAAGGCGGTCAAAAGTGTGATATGTTCCTACCTGCCGCAGCAGAGGCGGGCGCTGCTCGGTTTTGCCCATGCCAACTCTCTCTACTGGTGCGGAAAGCTCGACAGCCTTTTGCAGACTGAGCTTATCAACCAGATGAACTCGCTCCTTAAAAGGATCAATGAATCTTCATCACTCTCAGTAACCATAGGCGTTGCATTTTTGACCGAAGAGTCGATGCAGTCATGGAGGTATGCAGCGCAGCTTGCCGTCGTAGCGCAGCGCGGCAAGGTCCGGTGGGGCAGCAATCGAGTGTTTGTGTATGATGAAGCCGCTATGTCTCCATCTCCGTTTCTGACTACATACTGGCGTCTGGGCGAAAGTCTGTATCGGCTCGTACGCAGCGGTGACGAGACGCTGGTCCGGCCTGTGATGAACGATGTTTCGCACGCCCTCTTTACGACAAGCTATCTGGGTCTGATATATCTTCGACCGATCCTGCAGAGCATGGTTATACTGATGGCGCAGGGGGCGATAGAGGTCGGTGTGGAGTCTACCGAGGCCGCCGCCGATTCGGAGCGTTATCTAAACGAGATCTCGACGACTTATGACTACGCCCGTCTAAAAGATTTGCTTGAAGAGGCTGCCGTGAGCTTTACTGCCAAGGTCCATGCGCGCTTTTACTCATCTGCAAACCAGCTTTCTTCCATAGCGGACTCGCTTATAAAAGGCGATTTATACGATCCCGACCTTGGCCTGCACTATCTGGCTCGCAAACTGGGAGTAAACGCTTCATACCTGAGCCGCGCGTTCAAGAAATCAATGGGCGTCGGAGTGGTCGAGCATATAAACCGGCTTCGGATAGAGAAAGCCCGGCGCCTGCTGCTGGACCAAAACCTTTCCATCACCGATATCGCATTCCGAGTCGGATTCGGAAGCGTGCAGCACTTCGGAAGAGTCTTTCGAGCCGTTGAGTGCGCGTCACCCAGCGAATATCGGTCAAAACATGTTCAGCCTGGGTAAAATCCTGTGTTGCCGCTGTTTCCATAACCGCGCTAGACTGAAGACGGTGAAACTTATGGAGGCGGTAATGGAGACACTGACAAACCAACTCAAAACATTTGCAAAAACTGCTGGAGCCGATCTTATCGGCATAGCCCCGATAGAACGTTTCGAGAGACTTCCGGCCCAGCATCATCCCGACTCGATCCAGCCCGGGGTGCGCTCGGTCATAGTGATAGGCAAACGGATTACGCGTGGCACACTTCGCGGGGTCGAAGAGGGCACCCAGTTCGATAACTATTACTACTATGGCAGTGCATGGCTCAAGATGCGCGTTCTGGCGACGGCTACATTTCGTGTCGCGGAGTTCATCGAGGATAACGGCTGGGAAGCCGTTCCTATTCAGGACCTGCCTGTTGAGGTTCCTCCGATGGGCATAGCAGTCAGGCCGGACCAGCCCGCGCCTAATGTTATGATTGATGTAACGGATGCGGCGGTGCGCGCCGGGGTAGGCGAGATCGGTTACTGCGGCATGTTCCTGACCCCGGAGTTCGGTCCGAGGCAGCGCCTGCAGATAGTCTTGACCACCGCGGAGCTGGAACCGGATGACCTGCTCAAAGACAGTGTCTGCAGCCACTGCCGCGATCATGTAAAGTTCTGTCCCAACGGAGCGATCAGCGCGGACGGCGAGAAAACGATCACTATCTGCGGCAAAGACATGCTCGTAGCTTCGATAGATGACTCCAAGTGCCGTGAATGTAAAAATGGCGCAAACCTCAACAGCGACTACCCCTCAGCCAAAACGGAGCGCTATGGAGCCTTGTGCACTCGAAGTTGCATAGATTATCTGGAAAAGGAAGGCCGCCTGACCAGGGCGTTCCGTAATCCCTTCAGAGTGCGAAAGCCATGGGCAATCGTTCACGAGACGCGTTCACTCCGGCCGGAGGAGATGTAAGATGGAGACGCTTACAAAGGAGCAACTGAAAGAGTTCGCGTATTCTCAAGGGCTGGACCTGATAGGTGTGGCGAACATCGAGCGCTTCGACGGTGCGCCGGCCCGCATGCACCCGTCGTCGATCTATCCCGAGGCCCGCTCAATCATCGTCGTTGGTAAGCGTATATTACGCGGCGGATGGCGAGGCGTTGAAGAGGGGACCTACTGGCCGTCCTACACCACGTTCGACTACTGCGGACTGCTCAACATGCAGTTTATCCAACTGCCAATGTATGAGCTGGCATGTCTCATTGAGGACCATGGCTGGGAAGCGATCCCGTACTACTCCGGCGCATCGGAAATCCAGCCGGACAGGCAGCCCTTGAGAGAAGGCGCTGTAGCTCCCGAAGTGCATTTTGCGATCCGCATTGCGGCTGTAGCCGCCGGGCTTGGTGATATGGGGTGGTCTAAAGTGCTGCTGACGAAAAAATACGGCCCGCGTGTCCGCCTGCATGCCATCGTCACCGATATGCCTCTTGAACCCGATCCTTTGGTCGAACCGGGTTCGATATGCACCAGGTGCATGCGCTGCGTCCAGGGCTGCCCGGGCGCTATCCCGCATATAAGTGAAGGTAAGTCTGTCAAGGTGACAATCGAGGACAAGACCTATGAGTGGGCCGATGTGGATATGGGCAAATGCACACTCTCATATCACGGCGGCGATTCGCGTGTGTCTCCATTTATCCACAAGAGCTTTCCGGGCTGGAACATAGACATCACCAGCCAGGAGATGAGTGAAGAAGCTGCATACAAGTTCTGCTGGCCGATGTCCTTGGGCAGGTGGAGAGAGTCCGCCGAATTCCCCTCAGGCTATATCATAGAGGGGCATGCCATGCTGCACCGGTGGGGCGAAATGGCCAGTTATGGGGTCGAAGCGTCACGAGGATGCATGCGAAGCTGCTTCAACTATCTGGAGAAGCACGGCCTGATCGAGCAGACATTCAAAGACGGTGAGTTCATCAAACGTCCACGCTGGCTTCTTCCCTCAAAAGTGGAGAAAGCCTAACAGTGTCGGGAGAGCGTCCAGCTCTCCTGAACACAACCCTTTATAATTCGCGGGCGAATGCCCCGAAGGCTCAAAGGTGCGGTGAAGTAGATATACCCGCATGCTTCAACGTAGCTCAGAATGCTAAGTTATACTCATCATTAGTGAGCTGTTACTTGGATGCGGTACGCAAGATAAACTCGCTCGCCTGATGATATATGCTGACGTCTATCACAGTCCTGCCGTTTACGATATACGGCGCCTCGCTTATCTGCATCTGCTTGCAGTTCACTGTAGCGACTTTGCTGCCGATCTTAAGCTCGATCTTCATGTCATTGGATATCGCAGTAACGGTGTGATTTTCGCTGTCCCAGAAAAGAATGCCGCTCAGGTTATTATACAGATCTCGAAGCTTGACTTTGCCGGAGGCCGGAGCCGTGCGCTTTTCGAGTTTTGCTCGTGTGTCTTTCTTGAGCTGCGGAGTGCATGCATATGCACGGTTGGAAGCAGACTCAGAGTTGATGTCTTTGACGTAAGGCACTGCGGCCACACGCACGGGTTTCGGATTGGCGGCGAGTGGGGCTACAGGTTCCTGTGCCGAATTGGCGCTATCGCTCATCTCGGCTCTGATGCTTTCCGAACGAATACTTGTGGCGGGAGACATAGCCATTTGAGTCAAATCGCTGGCGATCGCTTCGCTCGATTGCTCGGGCTGTGCAGGTGAGCCTGAAGCCTGCATCGCATGCGGTATAACTGACTTACCCGATGCCGACCACGACGCGTCGACCGGAGCGACGGGTGACGTATATGATTCGAAGTTCCGGATGGGCTCGGCTGTGCGAGCTGAAATAGCGCCCTGTATGGACTCAACCGAACCGGAACGCATTGCCGGAAGCTGAGAGCTAATTATTTGGTTCGGCTTTGCGCTCACAGCGGGTATAGATACTTTTGCCGGTTCGAGCGCAGGAGCAATCTTCGCTATTGGCGCAGCTTCGGCTGTAATGACAGGCTTTACCGCTGAACTCGTTTTGGAATGATACGATCTCTCTATATCAGACATCCTCATCGTTGGAGAGGCAGTTGAAGCCGTCTTTGCATTCGGCACGGACGCGACGGGTGTGGACGGAACTGATGCGCTGGATGCGCCGCTCATCACACTATCGCTGCGGGCCGCGCTGTTTCTTGCAGACGGCACGGATGACGAGCCGGACATAGTCGGAACCGCCTCGGATGGAGACTCATCAAATTGTTCGGGGTTTGAATGTGATTTTACGCTCAGAGACGCTACGACAGGCTTTTCGGCTCCGTTCTTAAATGCTACCTGCACAACAGCCGCGTCGCTCTTGTTTCCCGCTCCATCAAATGCGAACGATTTGATCTCATGATCGCCGTCCGAATAGCCGGTTGTGTCCAAATCATAATCATAAGGCGGTCTGTTCTGAACCAGCTTGAGAGACTTATCTACGAGCAGGCTGACCACGGGAGGCTCGCCGCTGTCGTCATTTGCGTTGAGTTTGAGAGTAGTTACGCCTTTGAGGACATCGCCGTTCTTTATATTTGTGAAGCTGACGGTAGGCGGGCGAAGATCATATTTGCAGTTGCCTACGGTCCCGGTGCTTCTTACGGTCGATATCAGGTCACTGCCTGCATAGATTTTAACTGCCAGGTTATGCGGTCCGTCGGAAAATCCGGCTGTGTCCCACCAGAATGAGCATACTCCGCGGGACTCGGGGCGCACCAATATTTTCTTGGCATGCATCCTGCCGTCGACCCATAGTTCCAGCCGTGTCACACAGAGGTCCGAATGGGTATTGTAGCCGACGGCTACTTCTATATTACGAGCCGTAAACGTCTGGCCGGGCTGCGGAGCAAGCCAGGTAGCCACAGCGGCTTCGACCGCTGATGCGACTACGGAGAGCGTCATGCTCATTGCCACAACCATGCTTACAACTCGTCTGATTTTCCTCTTGTCCATAACCATTTTCCTCATAAGCCCACCGTCCAAACTCTACCATGGAAGTGCCCGAAAGTCAACAATTTGGACAGGAAACGCCAGGGCAATCGCACTAAACGCCTGCAAGTATTCTTGCTAGAAAATCATTATCCCATCCAGCCTTGTTTATCTTTCTTCTAACACTGACTTTCTTTGACGATTCTTTCTTTATGAGATTGTGTGCAAT
>JBDKUO010000007.1 GCA_039679645.1 Armatimonadota bacterium | reverse complement strand
CGTCCATTTATTGCTCCTTTCAGAAACTTTGAGCGGTTCCTGAAACTGAGCATGATGGACGACTCCAGCATATGTCAAACTATGGGAGTCTCCCCGGCAAAGCCGGGGGTTTACCCTTATCAATTAGCGTTATCGGCACGTCTCAGATGTCATTAAACTTCTGGGAAGCCCTTTCCTGCTAATCCTCACTTCGTGAGTTTCTTGACGATTTGAATTTTTGTGATTATGAGACAGCTTCGTATTCTCCGAAGCGGCTGCACGGGGCTTCGGGACATTCGTCCGCGAAGCATCTGCAAAACGCAAAATGAAGATGTGTCATAAGAAAAATGTCCTCCATATTATAAGACGGCTTCTAAGGCAAAATGTGGTTAACAGACCATGGTATTTTAGCTAAATGTTGTTCACAGGTTGTGAATACAGATATTTGGTTTCTAATTGATAGGGTTTAGATACTATGGCTTCGGGGCATATGCCCGCAAAGCATCAGCGGTTGCTGTGCTGTGCCGAAGCATAGAAACTACAAATACAGCAAGAATGTTGCATGTCCAATAAATACTGCAGCCACAATTACGGATGTAGACCAGTGCCATTCGCGCTTACATGATTTCACGGCACTGACAATTAGGCAAAGTGTTGCGATTGATAATGTCAGGTATTGTAGATGCCAAACAACCATGACTAGCCCCATAACCATGTAGGCAATAGATGCTACTGCAAATAAGAGTATGCGCCACGCTGCTGGGTCTATGTCTGAAGATACACCAGCGAAGATCTTCTTCATCAAGAGAAGAGCTGTGAGTGCCAACAGGCAAATTGCCGCAATAATCAGGCAAATAGTTCTGACAATTTTCTCATTGTTCAGTATAGCGTTGTTTAACCTCAAAGCCTTGCGCCTCCACGCGGGCACCAGTCAGAAGTATATCATGGCAAGTAGGCACAATCAAACAAATCCACTGGTCCAGTGTCTCCACCAACTGGAGGCATTATATCCCTCACCATGTGGGTCTTAACCGCAGCAATTGACCTCCTGCACTTACCGCCGTAGAATATCCTAACGCTTTCCTAACAAAGATATGATTCAATATACATGTGCTTATCGGGAGTGATCTCAATGCCTAAAGAAAAAGTGCTGATAGTTGATGATGAGGAAGAAATCCTGAGGCTGGTCGACTATAACCTCGCCAAAGAGGGATATTTGACGTGCACGGTCACTACAGGTGAGCAGGCGCTAATCGAGGCGCGGACAGGGATGCCTGACCTAATCATGCTAGACCTGATGCTGCCCGGTGTAGACGGGCTTAACGTATGCCGCATACTGCGCTCAGACCCGATAACGAAAGCGATACCAATAATTATGCTCACAGCGAAAGGTGAGGAGTCGGATATTGTGACGGGTCTCGAACTCGGCGCGGATGACTATATAACCAAACCGTTCAGCCCAAAAGTGCTTATCGCGCGCGTGAGGGCAGTGCTTCGCAGGGAAAAAACCGAACCTGCAAAGGAATCGGATATCATCACAATCCACGGCATTCGGATCGACCCCGGCAGGCACCTGGTCACAATTAACTCTGAAACGGTTGATCTGACACTCACTGAGTTTCGTATACTCCATGCGCTCGCCAGACGTCCGGGATGGGTATTTACCCGATATCAGATTGTCGAGTGCTCAAGGGGTGAGGAATCTGAAGTGACGGATAGGTCGGTGGATGTCCACATCGTCTCACTGAGGAGAAAGCTCGGCGAGGCGGGCGAGTATATAGACACAGTGCGCGGGGTCGGTTACAGGCTCAAGGAGTAAACAATGCGCAGGAAACCGCTGTTATGGAAACTATTCCCCGTATATTTTGTTATCACTCTTGTATCCGTGCTGCTTATAGCATTATACGCATCCGATGCTCTGCGCGAGTTCTATTACTCTCAAGTTGAATCAGACCTTGAAGTCAGGACCAGACTCCTCGCGAAAGATATCGGGCCTGTGTATACATCCGGCTCGATTCACAAGCTCCGTTATGACGTCAAACGACTCGCCAAGACCTCAAAAACCCGCATTACTGTGATCTTACCTAATGGAAAAGTAGTCGCGGATTCTGAATCTAACCCGGCTGCAATGGAAAATCACTCAGACAGACCAGAGTTTCGCGAAGCTCTTGCAGGTAAGGTTGGAACTGCAAGGCGCTTAAGCCCCACCCTGCACTTCACGATGGTATATCTTGCCGTCCCGATCAAGAATGGTGATCAAACTACCGGAGTCATACGCACTGCGCTCGCAGCGACGGCTCTCGACGCGGCTCCTGAGACAATATATCGTCATATATTTTTCGGCGCACTGCTTATTACGCTGTTCGCGGCTATCGCGAGCCTGCTGGCCGTGAAATGGATCGACAATCCGCTGCTGCGAATGAAAGAGGCCGCAGCTCGATTTGCAGGCGGCGACTTCAGCTCGCATATACCGACATCCGATACAGAAGAGTTTGCAAGCCTTGCGGATACGCTCAACCGCATGGCAGCGCAGCTAGATATGCAGGTGCGCACTATCACGCAGAAATCCAGCGAGCAGCAGGCAATTCTATCGAGCATGAAAGAAGGGGTCATAGCAATCGACAACGACGATAGGCTGCTGATACTAAACCCTATGGCCGAGCGGCTGCTTGGTGTCGACCTTATATCGATCAAGGGAAAGACCATTCAGGAAGCGATCAGAAATGTCTATTTACAAAAGTTCTTCGAGAAAGCTCATATAAGCCCGGCTCCGGTAAATGACGAAATAGTCTTCAGACCCGGCATTCTAATACAGGCGATGGGAACTGCTCTGCTGGACGCGAACGGGATGAAGATAGGCGTGCTGGTTGTCTTGAACGATATCACACAAACGCGCAACCTCGAAAATATGCGCAAGGAGTTCGTTGCCAACGTCTCTCATGAACTCAAAACCCCGATCACATCCATTAAAGGGTTTGTTGAGACACTCCGCGAGGGCGCTATCAAAGACCCCGAAAAGGCAGGCGATTTTCTCGAGATAGTCTCAAGGCAGTCTGAAAGGCTCGATGCTATTATTGACGACCTTTTGGCGCTCTCTCGAATCGAGCAGAAAGTGGAGTCAAAAGAGATCGAAATGGAAGTGAGCAGTATAAAGGACGTGATGCTTGCGGCCATGGTAAGCCTCCAACCCAAGGCAAAAGAGCAAAATGCCGAGATCATTCTGGAGTGCGACGAGGACATATCTGTCCGCATGAATGCTCCTTTGCTGGAGCAAGCCGTCACCAATCTTGTAGACAACGCCATAAAATACAGCCCCAGTGGAAATGTGACAATAAGGTCCGAGCGGATGGATCATGAGGTCGCAATACGGGTAATTGATACTGGTGTGGGGATCGAGCCGGAACATATCCCAAGGCTATTTGAGCGGTTTTATCGAGTGGACAAGGCCAGGAGCAGAAAAATGGGCGGCACCGGCCTGGGGCTGGCTATCGTCAAGCACATAGTGCAGGCTCACCACGGCAGGACCGAAGTCCAAAGCAAACCAGGCAGCGGGAGCACGTTCTCGATAATACTGCCGTTGGGTTAAATTCATACAAATATTGCACCGTCCTTGCACTATCTTAACAATTGATCTGTAAGCTTAGCTACAGATAGTTTGTTAAAGGAGGAGATTGTATGAATCGACGTATTTTGTATCTGACATTTGCTGCGACGATGGCCGCTCTGCTCATCTGCGGTTGCGGAAAGAAAGGCCCTGTAGCGGTTAACGGGAAAAAGTCGGTTACCGTAAACGGCGCAGGAGCCACATTCCCCTACCCTGTCTATGCGCTTTGGGCGGACAAATACAACCAGATCACTGGAGTCAAGATCAACTATCAGTCTATAGGTTCAGGCGGAGGCGTACAGCAGATTAAGGCCGGGACTGTCGACTTTGGCGCATCGGATGCACCGCTCACCGCCGAAGAACTCGACAAAGCGGGCCTCATACAGTTCCCGATGATTATGGGCGGGGTCGTGCCTGTGGTCAACTTGAAGTCAATAAAACCGGGCGAGCTTAACCTGTCACCGGAAACAATCACCGGCATCTACCTCGGCAAGATAAAAAAGTGGAACGATCCGGCCATTGTCAAAGAGAACCCATCTCTTTCGCTTCCTAATAAGGACATCACAGTGGTCAGCAGAGCGGACGGCTCCGGGACTACATGGATTTTTACCAACTACCTCGACAAGGCTTCAAAAGACTGGCATGCAAAGGTCGGGTTCGGCAAGGCCGTCAACTGGCCGGTAGGTGTCAGAGGCAAGGGCAACGAGGGCGTGGCAGCGTATGTCCAACGTCTTGAAGGCTCCATAGGTTACGTTGAATATGCCTACGCTCTGCAGAGCAAGATGACCTATACAAAACTCAAGAACAAGGCAGGAAAGTATGTTACGCCGTCGATTGAATCATTCCAGGCGGCTGCTGCAAATGCAGACTGGGCAAAAGCGCCCGGATACTACGTCGTGCTCACTGACCAGCCCGGCGAAGAGAGTTGGCCTATAACAGGCGCGTCATACATAATCATCCACAAAAAGCAGCCGGACAAAAAGATCGCAAAGGCTATGCTTGGTTTCTTCGACTGGAGCTATCAGCACGGCGCGGACATGGCTAAAAAGCTCGACTACGTCCCTATGCCCAATAACGTGGTGAAGATGGTCAAGGCTAAGTGGAAGAGTGTTCGCTAGTTTAGAATTGGAGTTGTGCGTTGCTGGAGCAGACATTTCGCATTTTGTCATTCCCAACGAATGTGAGGAATCTGCTTTGTGCAAGCGTTTCAAAAGCAGATTTCTCGCTGTGCTCGAAATGACATGATTGGTATGTTTGCAGTAGATTACGGGTTATGAGATCAGCGTATGGCAACTAATATAGATACAATCAGGCAGGACATCGAACTGGCGGCACCTCGCAAACTGACAGCGAACCGGCTCTTCAGAGCAATCACAGCCGCATGCGCGGGCACGCTGCTCGTCTTGGCGGTCGGAATACTATTCGAGCTTTGGCGAAACTCTCAGATGGCCATAGGCAAGTTCGGGTTGGGTTTTCTGACTTCCACAAAGTGGGACCCTGTCTCAGGCGAGTTCGGAGCGCTCTCCAGTATATACGGGACAGTGATCTCCACACTTATCGCTCTTTTGATCGCAACACCCATGAGTGTTGTGGTAGCGCTGTTTTTGGTCGAACTGGCTCCAAAGAAGCTCAGCGGGTTCTTCGGGACAGCAATTGAACTTCTGGCGGCGATACCGAGCATTATATACGGCATGTGGGGACTGTTTGTATTTGCGCCGTTTATGGCGAACCATATTCAGCCGTGGCTGGGTAAATACCTCGGGTTCAGTGCGCTCTTCCAAGGCCCGCCGATGGGGATCGGCATGCTCACAGCCGGGATGATACTCGCGCTGATGATACTGCCGTTCATATCATCCGTAATGCGCGATGTGCTGCAGATGGTCCCGGCAGTTACCAAAGAGTCGGCGTACGGGCTCGGCGCGACAACGTGGGAGGTCACCAAAGATGTCTCGATACCGTACGGCCTTCGCGGGATGGTGGGAGCGATATTTCTGGGACTCGGGCGAGCGATAGGCGAGACGATGGCCGTCACATTCGTGATCGGCAATGACCATAAACTGGCAGCCTCGCTCTTTGCAAGCGGCAACACTATAGCGTCCACTCTCGCTAATGAGTTTACTGAGGCGTCCGAGCCGATATATCTGAGCGCTTTGATCGAACTTGGGCTTGTGCTGTTTTTGATCACAGCTCTGTTTCAGATAGTCGCGCAGATCTGGCTTAAGCATGCAGCTAAAGGGAGTGCGGCATGAGATCTCGATCTGTGACATCTCGCAAAATGACTAACCTTGCGGTCACAATTATTGCCGGATCAGCCGCTGTCCTGGGGTTGTTTATGCTGAGCTGGATATTGATCACAATCGCAATGCGCGGTTTTGCGGCCATCAACTGGCAGTTCTTTACCGACCTACCCACACCACCCGGATCAGGCGGCGGAGGATTGGCCAACGCCATAGTCGGCACGATCATGATCACACTTCTCGCGACAGCAATAGGAGTCCCGATAGGCATTCTCGCGGGAATATACCTGGCTGAGTTCGGGCGTGACAGCAAGTTCGCAAGCTCGGTACGGTTCGTGGCTAATATACTGATGGGCGCGCCGTCGATTGTGATCGGAGTGTTTGTCTACACACTCGTCGTGATCCCCATGAGCGGATTTTCGGGCCTGGCGGGCAGCATAGCTCTTGCTATTATCATGCTGCCGATTGTCACGCGGACCACTGAAGATATGCTCAAGCTTGTACCAAACTCTCTGCGCGAATCGGCGCTGGCTCTGGGCGCACCCGAGCACAAAATGATCTTCCAGATAATATTCAGGGCGGCCAAAAGCGGCCTTATTACCGGCGTGATGCTTGCGGTCGCCAGGGTGAGCGGCGAAACGGCTCCGCTGCTCTTTACAACGCTCAACAGCCCGTATTGGAGCCTTTCGATGACAAAGCCGATGAGCAACCTTACGGTAACAATATTTAACTACGCGATGTCACCATACGCGGATTGGCAGGCAAAAGCATGGGGAGCGTCATTATTGATAACTGCAGGTGTGCTGTTGATGACACTCACGGCGCGGTTTCTGGTCAAGGACAGGAGAGTGCGCCGATGAACAATAAGATATCTGTGCGCAATCTCAATTTCTATTACGGCGCTCATCGGGCGCTGAAAGATAACAGCCTTGATATTGCCGAGAACCGCGTGACGGCTATTATAGGGCCGTCCGGGTGCGGTAAGTCGACTCATATCAGGTGCTATAACCGGATATACGAGCTGTATAAGGGCCAGTCGGCGACAGGTGAGATCATACTTGACGGCAAGAACTTGCTCGACCCGGATGTAGACCTGATCGACCTGAGGATGCGCGTAGGTATGATCTTCCAGAGGCCCAGTCCGTTCCCGATGTCTATTTACAATAACGTTGCTTATGGCCTCAGGCTTCAGGGCAAAACCAATAAGAACGAGCTTGACGGCCGCGTTGAGCTGGCGCTTCGCAAAGCTGCCATCTGGGACGAGGTGGAAGACAAGCTCCACGAGCCCGGCACGCACCTGTCGGGCGGGCAGCAGCAGAGGCTTTGCATAGCCAGGGCTGTTGCAGTAGAGCCTGAGGTACTGCTTATGGACGAACCTGCTTCGGCGATAGACCCGGTCGGGACGACTAAGATAGAAGAACTCGTTGCCGAGTTAAAGGAGCTGTATACGATAGTAATCGTTACGCACAACATGCAGCAGGCGGCAAGGATTTCGGACTACACAGCGTTTTTCTTTGAAGGCGAGATCGTGGAGTTCGGCGAGACAAAAGAGATGTTCACTCGTCCGCACAAGCAGCAGACAGAAGACTATATTACCGGAAGGTTCGGATAAGATTTGCGAAGCTGCGGGAATTGGGCTGGCGGTACCAATCGGATATTGCATATGATCACTTTAGTAGCTGACTGATGAAATGGGTCCGGGCTCTTAGCTCTCCACTCTCAGCTCTCAGCTACTCTGAAGGAGCACAAGATGAGCACACATCTGCAGCGTGAAATAGATAAACTCAAGAAAAAGATACTCTTTATGGGCGCGGAGGTCGAGGACTCGCTGAGCAAGGCTGTTGAGGCGCTTGTTACGCGCAATTCCCTTTTAGCAGAGGAGGTCATAAAAAGTGATGAAGACATGGACCAACTCGAAGTCGAGATAGAGGAGGAATGTCTGAAGATACTGGCTCTCCACCAGCCCGTTGCAATCGATCTGCGCTATGTGATTGCAATCCTCAAGATCAACAATGATCTGGAAAGGATCGGCGACCTGGGTGTCAATATTGCGGAGAGAGCGGCATATTTGTCGTCGCGCGCTCCGATAGACCTGCCTCTGGACTTTCGAGGCATGGCCGAAATGACTCAACTTATGCTCAAACGCAGCCTCGATGCTCTTGTAAATATGGATACTACACTTGCCAGGCAGGTCCGCGCGTCAGATGACGAGGTCGACGCGATGAACCGGCATATGTATAAGCTCCTGGAAGACTACATACGCGAAAACCCTGACAGAGTGTCCGAGGCTTTCCACCTTTTATCGACGTCACGCCATCTTGAGAGGATCGCCGACCAGGCCACAAATATCGCAGAGGACGTCATCTATATGAGCGAAGGAGAAATAGTGCGCCATCAGCCCGAAGTATTTAACGACATGGAGATTAGATGAGCTTGTCGCCGGGTATGTATGCATTAGCTTACAACCCGGAGGTAAAATGATATGATTCAAGTTGGACAAACTGCACCCGACTTCGAGCTGGACGGAGTGGTTGACGGCAAATTCGAGAAGGTCAAGCTGAGTACGTATGAGGGCAAATGGATCGTCCTGTTCTTTTGGCCGTTGGACTTTACGTTTGTGTGTCCGACCGAGGTAACTGCATTCAGCAAACGTTTAGATGAATTCAAGTCGCTTGGAGCCGTAATCCTTGGCGCAAGTATAGACAGCACATATACTCATCTGGCTTGGACACAGCAGATTGGACCGATTCATTACCCCATGCTCTCAGATATTAACAAAGAGGTCAGCCGTCAATACGGTGTGCTCATTGAGAATCAAGGGATCGCCCTCAGGGGGCTTTTTGTGATCGACCCCGAGGGCGTTTTACGTTATCAGGTGGTTCATGACCTCAATATCGGACGCAATGTTGATGAGGTCATTAGAGTAATCAAAGCCTTACAAACGGGTGAGATGTGCCCGATCGACTGGAACGAGGACGCCCCTACCCTTGGCAAGGGTTAGATCAGGTGCAGGCGCGACCTCGTTAATATCATACAGCGCAAACAATGGTCTGGCGGCGGACGGCAGGCAAGCGGTAAATCCCAAAGCCTGCCTCCGCTGCTCATATGGCTCCCAGAGGTTCATTCGATTTTCCATCTCACGGACTTCACGCTCGACTAACTCCCAACGGGAAACCACGCGCGGTTGATTGTGTACCTCAATTATATTCGTAAGCAGCCTGCCGGGATATCGAATTACTTTGCCATGATAATACATTGCCGAGGACGTCCCGCCGTCCAGGCTCACTGCATCTGTCGCGCCCAATGTCTTCATAATACCGGCAAGGCGTCCGAAAGTGATCGGAGTGCTGACGGATACCAGCAGCAGCTTGTTGTTGCCTGTTACGCCCATCGCCATTCTGGTGCGATAGCCGAACAGACCCGGATGTCTGAAACCCTCACGCGCCGGATTGAGAGCATATGCGCCATTTGCAAGAAGCAGCGGACCGGTGCGGAGACCTGTCCCGACGCCAGCCCAGTTAAACTTTTCACCCTTGCGTGTGGCATTGAAGGTCACTTTATATCCGTTGTCACATGCGATCCCATCGGATTTGATAAAGCAGACGGCTGTGCCGATTGCGCTCTCATATGCGGGTTTACCCTCGATCACGATGGATCCTACCGGGTAGAGCGTGCGGGTGTCGAAATAGGTGCCGGTTACGGCCGCCTCGGGAGCGTGGCGCTTTACCATGCTTAAAAACGACTCACTGGTGGGAATGCCCTTCTCAGGGAGACCGATTGTAACCTGGACATCGGGGTCGTTGAGGTTAGCAGTGATGACATGCGTGCGAGCGCCTTGGATACGCATCTTTTCCAGATTCACGCTGCCCGGATCGGAGTGCGATATGAGCGGCGCCGATATTACAAGCGCTGCAAAGAAAGTGAAGAACCAACGTGCTTTCATAGGTCCGCACCTCCTTGCCGGCCATTGCACTTCGTCGTCCGATCATCCCTGGTGCGGGCGGCCATGCGGCCGGGGATCGTAATACATGAGCTTTCTCACTTATTAGACGATTTGAAAGTCCTTAAGGTTCACATTTGGCGAATCATATGTGAAATAGGTGATCGACAATGGGCGCTCAGGGACTGACATTCAAAGACCTGCGCAACGCGATACTCTTCGCTGCGTTCATATATCTTGTCGTCATCTTTATCAAAGATATTGTGGACGTAATACTTGTGCTGAGCATTACCGGGCTGCTGGTAGTATCGCTGGATCCATTCGTGACCTGGCTTGAAAACCGCAAAATTCCCCGCTCGGCAGGCACAGCCATTGTAATCATTGCGCTCTTGGGCATAGTAATCGGGCTGACATACCTGATAGCGCCTGTCGCCGGCAGACAGTTTACACAACTCGCTGGGGACCTGCCGACTCTTCTGGAGAAGATCAGCAGATGGTTTGCAAGTTACTCAGAGCGCTGTCCGACACTCGCTCGACTTGCTCCTGAATTTAACCCAAGCACTCTGCTGCAGTTCGCCAAACCATTTTTAGGCGGAATAGGACGCGCCACCGGCAGCGGAATACTTGCAGTCGCGGCTGCAATCGTAATCCTGGTGACGACTGTTTATTCACTCATCAATCCCAAACCTCTCATAGAAGGTTTTCTAAACACACTGGATGCGGATGGAAGAGCAAGAGCAGCAACGGCAGGCAGACGCCTTGCGGTCCAGATCAGAGCATGGGCGCGCGGGACGATATTTGCTATGTTCGTCATATTCGCTCTGACATGGTTTGCGCTCTCTGTGTTGGGCTTCAAACAGGCGCTACTGTTTGCGGTAATCGCGGGGATTCTTGAGATTGTGCCGGTTATCGGGCCTATTTTGAGCGCTGTGCCGCCCGTACTTGTCGCGCTGGTAACAGACCCCGTGCTGGCATTGTGGGTCGTTGGGTCATTTATAGTGATCCAGCAATTTGAAAACCATGTGCTTATTCCGATTGTGATGTCGCGGCAGGTTCAACTGCACCCGGTAACTGTTATATTCTGGGTGCTGGTGATGGGCGCTCTATTTGGGCTGATTGGGATATTTATCGCAACACCGACGGCGGTGTCGGCAGGCATACTCTACGACGAGCTGTATCTATGCGAATACAGAGGGATATGCCGTGAATCGTCAGAGAAAGAACCGAACTACGAGGAAAACACCGAAGAATAATTCACCTCAATTTTCGGAAACCAGTTCAATAGCTTCTTCGAGCTTTACCCATATAACGTCACCATTGTGTGAAACGTAGAGCAGCTTAGCTTCTTCGGCTACATCAAGCAGTCTGCCTTGTCTTGTCTCGTATTCGACCTGACCATTCTCGGCACGCACAGGAAAACGATAGGTCAGTTTGAACTTTTCGTCGGCATCAAGACGCGCGGCGACATCTGAAATGTCAATCAAAGCTTCCTCCAGCGACAAACCATACTACGTATACTTCCGTGTCGATAAGAAGTTATATACCGGTCACGAAATATCCTCCCTGATTATGATAAAATAGATATATGCCATGCGATCAGACACAATATTTCGGTAAAGTAATCGACTTCCACGTGCACGTCTATCCGGACAATGTTGCACAGCGAGCTATTGAGAACGTCTACAGTGCCAATAACCTCATGCCTGCTTATGACGGGACTATTGTAGGCTTGCTTGACATGTTGGAAAAAGACGGTGTGAGACTAGCAGTCATTGCGCCGATAGCCACTAAATCCAGCCAAGTCGAAAGCATCAACGACTGGGCCGCATCCCATACCGACAGCCGCATAATCTCATTCGGCGGCATTCATCCGGGCTATAAAGATGTAGACGGCCAGATAGAGAAAATCATTTCATCAGGGCTGCCGGGAATTAAAATTCACTCGAACTGGCAGGACACATATGTCGATGACCCGAAGATGTTTCCGATCTACGAAGCTGCGCAGGGCAGATTGATCTTAACACTTCATGCAGGCAATGAAAGCACGCCGTTTGAGATACAAAGGGCGACTCCCGACAGGATACTTCGCGTCCACCAGAACTTTCCCAATCTGACGATCAACGCAGCGCACATGGGCGGATATCTGATGTGGGATTTGGCTGAGGAATATCTGGTCGGTAAAGATATTTATTTCGACACGTCCGCCTGTTTTGGCCGTGGAATCTCGAAGGAACAGGCTTTCAGGATAATACGACGCCACGGCGCTGAGCATATTCTCTTTGGAACGGATGCGCCTCTGGACAGACCATCGGCCATAATAAGACACCTTATGGAACTCGGCCTTACTGACGATGAGATGGAACTCGTACTTTGTAAGAATGCCGAGAGGCTGCTTGGGTTAAGCAAGTAAGGCCTGCACCAGACCCTCGATTGTGTAATCTTCGGCGACAATATCCGGTTCCAGGCCGTGCGCTCTCGTTGCTTGCGCAGTGATCGGGCCGATACATGCGATAGTTATATTTTTGGGAAGTTCAATATTACCGGCAAGCTCTATAAAACTATTAACAGTAGAAGTGCTGGTTAGTGTAACTATGTCTAAGTTATTGGCTGATAGTTGCACGCGCAGGTCTTCAGTGCGATCATAATTTGTGACCGTTTCATACACCGGCGCGACAACTACTTCAGCACCTTTGGCTCTTAAGCCCTCGGGAATTACATCACGCGCATTCAGGGCTCTGGGAATGAGAATAGACTTGCCTCTCACATCTTCGGGGAACTGGTTTACGAATTCCTCTGCGACATACTTCGACGGCACATAATCGACCTTGAGTTGAAATGCCCTGAGAGTGTTGGCTGTTTCAGGACCTATCGCAGCCAGTTTTGCATTGCCGATAACGCGAATGTCTTTATCAAGCAGGATCAGACGTTTCATGAATCCATATGCACCGTTAACACTAGTGAAAATGATCCAATCGAAACCACCCGGCTTTTCGAATGCGGCATCTATCAGAGAATAATCAGGAGGAGCTTTGATCTTGATTACTGGGACTTCGACTACATACGCGCCAAGTTCCAAGAGCATTTCAGAAAGCTCACCAGCCTGGTGCTTATCTCTGGTCACAAGTATGCGCCTGCCGAAGAGGGGTTTCTTCTCAAACCAGGAGATCGTCTCGCGGAGATTTACAACCTCGCCTACGACTGTTACCGCCGGAGGCCTAATCTGCTCGCCCTCGCACTTTCGAATAATGTCATCGAGAGTGCCTGTTACAGTCCTCTGAGATGTGTGGGTCCCCCATTGAATCACCGCGACCGGGGTCTTAGGGTCGCGGCCATTATCGACTAAGCTCTCAACGATATGCGGCAGGTTCTCAATCCCCATCAAAAAGACCAGAGTGTCGACGCCGGTCGATATCTTGTCCCACTTGATATCTGAATCGGACTTATCGGGAGACTCATGACCTGTGATGACTGCAAATGAAGACGCGAGTGACCTGTGAGTGACGGGAATACCTGCATATGCCGCGGCAGCCACGGATGAACTCACACCGGGCACTACCTCGAACTCGATCCCGGCTTCGGCAAGCGCAACAGCCTCCTCGCCGCCCCGGCCGAACACAAACGGGTCGCCGCCCTTGAGTCTGGCTACACTCTTACCCTGCTTCGCCTGCTCGATCAGGACTGCATTTATCTCGTCCTGTGTAAGTGTGTGATCACGCGACTCTTTGCCCGCGTAAATTATCTCCGCGCCGAATTGCACATGTTCGAGAAGCAGAGGATTTGCCAGCCTGTCTGTGACGACGACATTACATCGCCGGAGCAGTTCCAGACCCCGAACGGTAATCAGCCCAGGGTCGCCTGGACCCGCTCCGATCAGATACACCTTGCCTGTCATTGAGCGCTTGTCAGCCATTTGTGGGAGCCATTTCGGGCAGGTTTTGCCCGTTCTTGACGAGTATTGTATCGCGCTTGAAGTTGGCATCGTCGAGGTCCGGGTAATCCAGGTTATAATGCAGACCCCGGCTCTCCTTGCGCCACAGTGCCGACAGAATTAAGAGTTCGGCTGTAAGAGCCATATTTCGCACTTCGAGCAGCCTCGCTGTGAGCCTGCCCGAGACATATAACTCATCCGCCTGACGCCGGATATCTCGGATTTCAGCCAGTGCCGTCTCAAGGCGCTCGTTTGTCCTGACTATGCCGACATATTTCCACATCACTTTCTGCAATCGAGCGATCATCTCCTCAATCAGAGCAGGGTCGATGCGCTTATTGTGTTTACCTGCCGGGAACTCATCCACATCGGCATAATCGATAGAGCCGATCTTGTGCTCGACATCAAGGCTCGCGCGTCTGGCAAACACAATCGCCTCCAAAAGCGAATTGCTGGCAAGTCTGTTCGCGCCGTGAACTCCCGTGCAGGACACTTCGCCGCATGCATAGAGGTTTTCAATAGAGGTGCAGCCGTTTGTATCGACCACCACACCGCCGCAGGAGTAATGCGCCGCCGGTACGACCGGAATCCAGTCGCGAGTGATATCGATCCCGGCTTTCAGGCAGCTCTCATAGATATATGGGAAGTGATGCTTGACCATCTCAGGATCAAGGTGAGTAACATCCAGATATACGCACTCATCACCGCTCTTTTTAAGCTCTGAGTCTATCGCGCGCGCAACAACATCTCGTGGGGCCAAACATCCCATTTCATGATATTTCTCCATGAATGTCTCGCCGCTGCCAAGACGCAGTATACCGCCCTCACCCCTTACGGCTTCGGATATCAGGAACGAGCGCGCGCCCGGTTCAGGGTTTTCGACATAAAGCGTGGTCGGGTGGAACTGTATAAATTCCAAATTTGCGATCACGGCACCTGCACGGTACGCCATAGCTACGCCGTCACCTGTCGCGATGTCGGGGTTTGTCGTGTGCAGGTAAATCCTGTTCAGGCCGCCTGTAGCGAGCATGGTGACCTTTGCGCGAAAGCTCATAACATCGCCCGTCTCGGAGTCGAGAACGTGCGCGCCCCTGCAGACGATTTTATCGCCCACGCGCTCAGTAATAAGATCGATTGCATGGTCGTGCTCAAAGACACGTATATCATAATTGCCCTTCACCTGAGAGACCAGCGCGCGCTCTATCTCGCGGCCTGTGAGGTCGGCGGCATGGACAATGCGCCTTGTGGAGTGTCCTCCTTCACGGCCCAGATCGAGACGGGTCGGCTCAGGTGAAGTCGAAGAACGAGTAAACCGGACTCCAAGCTCCATAAGCTCCCTGATGCGATCCGGTCCCTCCTCTACGAGTATCTCGACCGCATCTTCATGACAAATAAATGCTCCAGCCACATGAGTATCTCTTATGTGCGCATCAAAAGTGTCGTTGGGGTCCATGACGGCGGCTATCCCGCCCTGGGCGTAGTTCGTGTTCGATTCGGTGTCGCTCTTTTTAGTGACAAGCGCAACATGACCCGACTCCGACGCCCGCAGCGCAAAGCTCAGACCCGCAATCCCGGTGCCCAGCACCAATACATCTACATCAATAATCAACTATCCAGCCGCTCCAATATCATTAGTCGCTCCCCGCCTTGCTTCCTCAAGTAAACCTTCTGCGCCGGCACTCAACAATTCATCCGCTACGCGCCTGCCGACGTCTTCCCATTCGTCGATATTGCCGCTCAAGCTTCTTCTGATCACGCGCGAACCGTCGACAGCCGCGACCATCGCGTCAAGTGTCAATATCTCATTGATCTCACGCGCATTCGCCCCGACTGGTGTCCGGCAGCCCGCTCCCAGCGCGGCTATCAAAGCTCTCTCGGCTCCTAAGCATCGGCGAGTTTGAGCATGATCCAGGCTCGATACGATATCCGCTATATGATCTCCAACTCTACACTGGACAGCCAGTGCGCCCTGCCCTGCCGCCGGGATCGAGATGTCGATGGAGAGAGCCTCACTAATTCGGGATTCTAGGTTCAGGCGGCGAAGTCCTGCACAAGCCAGGATAATTGCGTCATATTCGGGCCCGCAAAGCTTCTTGAGGCGTGTGTCGAGGTTTCCCCGGAGATCGAGAATATTCAGATCGGGGCGCACATGAAGTATCTGTGCCCGGCGTCTGGAGCTGCTCGTGCCGACCGACGCGCCTCGGGGCAGTTCGCTCAACTTCCCAACTTTGGAGATGAGCGCGTCACGTGGGTCCTCACGCTGAGTATATGCAGCAATACAGAGGCGTTTGTCCATATCTGACGGCAGGTCCTTGGCGCTGTGGACGGCAAGGTCAATCTCGCCCTTTATCAGAGCCATCTCGATCTCTTTAACAAAAAGCCCCTTGTCGCCTATTTTTGCCAGGGGGGAGTCGATAATCTTGTCGCCGGTGGTTTTTATGACCTCTATACGGCAGGAGATGCCAGGGTTTGCCTCAATAATACGGCTCACCACATATCGCGCCTGCCACAGAGCCAGTTCGCTCCCTCTTGACCCGACAACTATCTCTTTCATTACAGACAATTATACAGTAGTCGGAATAAGCTAACAAGCCAACTATGCAGGGCGAACGCATCAAAATGCTATTCACCTTGTTTTGGCCTCTGCGGTTAAAACCGCGGCTAAGAAAAACACGAAGTGTCCCTTTGGACACTGAGATTTCAGTCGGCGAAGGCCGACTTTGTGTATTTGTAGCCGTGACTTTAGTCGCAAAGGCACCATTTTGCCAAACACAAAATTAAGATGCGTTCGCCCTGGCCGACCATGCCAACACACATAGCTTGTTGCCGTAAGACAATGCTCGAAATTTTACCAAAGACCCGTGATATCACCATGGCTCTGAAAGAAATTATAATAAAAAGTTAGCCGCATGCTATTGACTACTTATGTAGTCCGATATATACTGACAGTGACTACATTTGTCGTCCAAAGGAGTGCAACAACATGGGCAGACAGCCGATTGGAGACCATGAGTTGGAGGTCCTGCAGTATGTCAGCGATCATGCGCCTATTACCGTCAGAGAAGTTACCGAGCATTACGGCAAACCGCGAGGGCTGGCAAGAACAACAATCCTTACCGTTATGGAACGCCTGCGCAAGAAAAAATATATAAGACGCGAAAAAATAGAGGATACATATCATTACTCGCCATGTATGCCAAAGCGCGAGTTATTGAGAGGCCTGCTGGAAGACTTCACCCAGCGTGTGTTGGGCGGGTCTGTCCAGCCACTGGTAGCCTACCTAGCCCAGGACGCTCAACTGAACGAAGAAGAGCTGGACAAACTGCAAGACATCATCAATACAAAGAGACATCAGCCAAAGGAGGAGGACGTGCAATGAGCAGTGCGATATTGAAATGCATCAGCGACGCCTGGATGGACGCGGCTTGGAAGATATTGTGGCAGGGTTCTCTATCAATTGTCATCATCTGGGGCATATGCAGGTTGTGGACTAAAATGCCGCCTTTTTTCAAAAGCTGGCTTTGGCGACTGGTCTATCTAAAATTGCTGATTACATTTGTCTGCATTGCGCCTTTGCAGGTGCCAATCCCGGCGTCTGCTCTCTCGAAACCCACGGTTGCGGTAAAGAGTGTGCCATTGACACAACCAAAGCAGGCAAAAGACATCAACATAATGTTTCAGGCTCCGACGCCTGCCCATAAAACTGTTCCATTACATCATGACGCCAAGCTTCCAATATTTTCCGTGTTGCCGGACATTCTGATGGCGGTTTGGCTGGTAGGAGTATTGTTGTGGGCTCGACGATTACTTCGAGAATTGAATACGGTTCGCATTCTGTCGAGTGAGTGTATTCCGATAGATGATGAGCGCATTCTGTCTGACATGGCGCAGTTGTGCGCGCGACTTGGCATTCGTCGAATCCCGAAATTGATGATGCATCACACTTGCGGGCCAATGCTGGTCGGGCTGTGTCACCAGACAATTATTCTGCCTGATCGTGTTCTGAAGCAGATGAGTAAGGACGATTTGAGACCGGCCATTGCGCACGAACTTGCACACCTGAAACGCCATGATTTACAGTGGAATATGGTGGCTTCGATAACACAGGGACTCTGCTTCTTTAACCCATTGATAGGATTGTCGCGCCGCGAGTTCGCCTTAACACAGGAGATGGCATGCGATGCTATCTCTATTGAGACTATAGAATTGGGATCGGAATATTATAGCAAAACACTCCTTGCGATAATCCGGAATTGTGTGTCGAGCCGCCCGACAATTGCTGCCGCCGGAGTTGGAGAATCATATCACGCTCTTGAGAGGAGATTGATTGAAATGAGCCGGAGTATTGTTCTGTCCAAACGCAACAAGATAATTTTCGTAACTGCACTGATCGTGCTTGCGATAGCGATCCTGGTGCCGTGGAAAGCCAGGATGCAAGCGCAAAACAACATACATATTGTATATAAGTCGGTATGGTCCAGACCTGCGCTGCCTAAGGAATACGTCGACAATCATATTGCAGGCATGCACAAAGAGTTGCTGAGGCAATGGGGGCCTAAATGGACAAATGGAATGAGTTATACCGAAAAGGTGTTCAAGGCTGATTGGAAAAAACGTTATAAGTCTCAAGCTAACGAGGTGGGACATGCGGAGTATTGGGGAACGCCAACAAAAATGGTGTGGGTGTATGATCGCTTCGGCGGCAGTTACTTTACCTCATACAACGGTAAATACGTGTTCCAGGGGCAACAAGTATATGGATTGCGCCCTCATCAAAAAGACGAAGGTAGCGGATATCTCCTTGTCAGTGACCTTGACAGAGGACGCCTTGAAGAGGCCGTTCCGTATCTGGGTTTCGTTCAGCCCGGCCTATTATTTTATAATGCAAAAAGACAGATGACCCCGGATGCCTCCGGTTGGGAAGAACGCGCTAGACTGGGCCCGGAGTATGTTTATCATTACAATCATCTGCGGCAACCAGTATCTCTTGAATTGCGTATGGGTCGGATTGTTCATGAAAGGTATGAGTTCAGCAATTATGTCAGATTCCAGGGTATCGACTATCCCAAGACTGTCGTTCAAACTCGTTATCTGTTTGATGGAGGCAAACCATGCGTTTTTGAAGTTACAACATACAAAGCAATATCAATTGATAACAAGCCCTTGAGCAAGAGCTTTGACGTTGAACGTCCACCGAAGGGCGTGCGAGTTCAGGATTTGCGCCACGAATTTACCAGTGATCCTGGCCGTGGGCTCAATTACACATACAAAGACATCAGACACACGGTAACTGAAACAAGCGCGATACTGGCTGCTAAGAAAAATAAACGGTAAGTACTAAACTCAGTGATTTCGCTGCTCGAACGCTAACAGCGAAATCACTGATATTTCTCCTCATATCGCAACTACCTCAATTTTTCTATTGACACTAATTCCCTGAACATGGTATAGTTAGGTTAGTCTAACTTAGGGATGCCTAACAGTAAAGGATGTTCAGAGATGGCAGATAACCGCGTTTCGCTCTCACGCTCTATGGAAGACTACCTTGAAGCGATCTACAACCTCAAGATCAAAAATCAAGTGGCACGCATTAAAGATATTGCTCACCAGATGGAAGTCAAAATGCCATCCGCCACAGAAGCGATCCGCTCACTCGTCTCAAAAGGTTTCGTAAAGCACGAGCCGTACGAAAATGTCGAGCTTACCGACCAGGGACTGCACATAGCCAGAGACATAGTACACAGACACAGCGCGGTCAAGGATTTCTTGGTAGGCGTGCTTGGTTTGAACGACAATGACGCCGAGGAAGAAGCATGCGGAATCGAGCATGCCATCCGGCCCGATACTCTGGAGAGGCTGCTCAAGTTTGCGGAGTTTGTGCGAGCATGCGATGATAATCAATCCCTCAGACTGGCTCATTTCCAGCATTACATGAAACACGGAGCATACCCCGATGACTGCGACTTGTGCCGCGCCATTCGCAATGGTCACGGTCATCATCATGGAAGAAGTAAGCACGCGGGTATCATCACAACAACAAAGCTTAGCGACCTCAGCCCAGGCTCAAAGGGACGGATTGCGTTTGTGTCGGGCCACGGGCCTATCAGAAGACGGCTTATGGAGATGGGCGTAACATCCGATGCCGACTTTGAAGTAATCCGGGCAGCCCCATTCGGTGATCCGATAGAAATCAGGATACGGGGTTACAATTTGAGCCTGCGAAAGAGCGAAGCTGAGCACGTCGAAGTCCAGTTATGATATGGGTTAAGAGTTGAAAGATACAACACAGGAAAAAGAAATAGTAGTCGCGCTTGCTGGAAACCCGAACTCAGGCAAGACGACTGTCTTTAACGAGCTGACGGGCGCGCATCAACACGTAGGAAACTGGCCGGGAGTCACGGTAGAGCGCAAAGAGGGAGTCATCCACAAGCACGGTCATACTCTCAGGATCGTCGACCTGCCCGGCACATACAGCCTTGCGGCAAGATCGCAGGAAGAAGTTGTCGCGCGAGACTTCTTGATCGAAAACCATGTGGATGTGATTGTGAATGTGGTCGACGCTGGAAACCTCGAACGCAATCTCTACCTCACAACTCAGCTCCTCGAACTCGGAATTCCGATGGTAGTTGCGCTCAACATGATCGACATGGCAGAGCGACACGGCCATAAAATCCACCTGAAGAAGTTCTCTGAGCTTTTAGGCGCGGCGGTGGTACCGACTGTCGCTCACAGGGGTGAAGGACTGGACGCAATTATCGACCAAGCCATCACTCAGTCGCAGTGCAGTATTTGTGACCCGCCCAGAAGCGCGCGGCATAACCCCGAGGTCGAACTTGAGATCAGCAAATTGCAGGACAGACTCGCACTTATCCCCAACAGCTCTGTCCCGACTCGGTGGATTCTTATTAAAGCTCTGGAGGGCGACCAGACCGCAAAGGACCGGCTCGCCAAGTGCTCGAAAAAAGGCGAGGATGCCATAGCAGAAGTCGAGAAAACCCGGCGTCATCTGGAAGCGCACTTTGGTGATGACCTGGAAGCGATAATAACCGACGGCAGATACGGCTTTATAGGAGGTCTGCTGCGAGAGGCCGTAACGCATACGGACACGCACGATGTCACGACGACCGACAAGATCGACAACATAGTGCTTAATCGTATTCTCGGCATCCCCATCTTCCTGGTCCTTATGTGGCTGACATTCAAGCTGACATTCAATATCGGCGGGATATTTTCGGGCTATATCGACCATGGTGTAACCGCACTGAGCGCATGGGCATCCGCCGCTCTGCCGCCCGGACCGCTCTCGTCACTCATCGTGCATGGCGTGATCGCAGGTGTCGGCGGGGTTATCGTATTCGTGCCAAATATCATAATCATATTCATTATCATATCCATACTCGAAGGCTCAGGCTACATGGCGCGCGCGGCGTTTCTGATGGACAGATCGATGCACATGTTCGGCCTGCACGGCAAGTCTTTCATACCAATGCTGATGGGCTTCGGCTGTAACGTACCGGCAGTAATGGCAACCCGGACCCTGGAGACCTACGAGGATCGAATCCTCACCATACTTATCAGTCCGCTGATGTCCTGCACTGCCCGTCTGCCGATCTACATACTTTTTACGGGCGCATTCTTCTCACAAAGCGGCGCCTGGGTGATCTTTTCCATATACGCCCTCGGTGTGATCCTCGCTGTGGTATCAGGCAAGATATTCAGAAAGACACTGTTCTCAAAATCGGCGTCACCGTTTGTAATGGAACTGCCCCCGTACAGACTCCCTACGCTCAAAGGAACTATGATCCACGTTTGGGAGCGCACTTCGCTGTTTGTAAACAAGGCCGGGACTGTCGTTCTCGCAGCATCGGTAATTATCTGGCTGATGGGGTCAATGCCGTGGGGAGTGGAGTTCGGCAGCGCAAAGAGTGTGGTCGGGCATGTTGGCCGCGCGCTGGAGCCTCTGGTGCGGCCATTAGGTCTAGATTGGAGAGCAGCCGTAGCCCTGCTGATGGGTCTGGGCGCGAAGGAAGTCGTGGTAGGCACTCTGGGTGTTCTTTTTGGCTTCGGACACGGCGTGGGCGGAGAGAAGGGCCTGCAAAACGCGATCAGCCACGCATTCACACCGGTTACGGCATGCACGTTTATGGTATTGAGCCTGATCTACATACCCTGTATCGCCACCATAGCGACCATCAAGCGTGAGACCAACTCCTGGAAGTGGACATTCTTCTCCATCGGCTATTCACTGGCTCTGGCATATGTGATGGGCTTTGCCGTATATAGACTCGGGTTAATGTTGGGGTTCAAATGAGCGTGATTTTGCAGTGGATTATTGTCGGAATACTGATTGGATTGGCGACAGCCTATCTTGCCAGGCGGATGGCGAGATCGAGCAGAGGCGAATGCTCTGGCTGCAGCGGCATGGAGCATCCTGACTGCACGAATTGCCCGTTGGCTCAGTCTTCATCAACTGGTAAAAGTCAAAGCAAGTTGCCTCAGGAAAAATCAAAGTGAAATCTACCGTCACCGCCGGCATATCCTTCGATTTCTCTTATGTGATTATATTCCGGCAGACGCGCCAGGCAATTACGGACAATATATTTGGCGATGGGATTATAAAGCTTGTCGTATTCTATATTGTAACTATAGCTTCTAGTTAAATGATGAACTAAAACCGGCTCATATCTTTTTATCTCTGAAATCGCTATAGGCAGGTCTATGTCCGTCAATGTGAGCCAGTAATAAAATGTTGTGCCTGAATGCCTTTTCTTTCCTTTGGGCTTGTTGTCTATTTCACCACGGATGCCCTGTGTCAATTTGTTAATCCATTCCTCCTCTTCTGGAAATGCACCAGCTAAGAACCGTAAAGCGACGATAGAGGCTTCAAAACATTCTCCCGTTGCGCAGAATTTCCCAAAGCAGGTTGTGAGAAGCCGCTCTTTGGTCTTAACCAGCATGTTTTTGACAGTATCATCATCTGCTCTCCAAATAGCCAGCAAACGCAATATCTCAAGCTCATAATGATTTGCTGAAAAGATATGCGTCTTGGGCATGACTCCATTAATAGTAATGAGCTTTTTTCCGTTGTTGTATGGCGGGATAAAAAACAACGGATACATTATTCGCCCGTCGTTGGGTGCCTTCACAGCCTTGTGAAATCGCTCAACTACACTCTTGCTGCTGACAGCTGATAACAATCTGTTTGTTATGTCATTCTTCTCTTTATCTGTAAAATGCTTACCTTCTATAAGCTGCCAGTTCGTTTTGCATAAAAGCTCGTGAGGATTCATTTTCCCGCTCCATTTTTCTCTGTGCTCCGAAACAAAATGTACGTCTCGGAGCACAGAACTTGGTCATGCTATCTCGATATTGCTCGCTATATAGTTGACGCCAATATCTGCTCACAAAGCCTCAAGGCCTCGCGTTCAAATCCAACAACTTTTCTAAGCGAATCGACCTGAGCTTGACGCATATTAGAAGTCCAGTCATCAGCGCCAAAACTCTCGCCCTTTGGCGCATACTTCTCGCACCTGTTAAGCTCTGCGACTATCCGGCTGTATACACCTGCGAGATTCATAAGCAAGCCTCTGTTTTCAATACCGATTATATCGGCGTGGTTCGCCAGGTAATGTGCGGCGGACTTGCGCGCGTCAATCAGCGAATCCAGTACGAATCGGTTCACGCTTGCATGCCTGCAATAACTGTCGGCGTCATTGGGATCAAAGCGTGCTTCGTCGAGCAGATCGGCAATCCAGGTTTCCAATCCTTCAATGCCGCGCTTATATGAGCATCCGCCCCCCGAAACAAAGCCCTCTCCGCGTGCATATGTGATCGCGATACGCAGAGAGGCAAGCAGACTATAATGACGACTGCGAGGCGGTTTGCGCTCGCCTATTATGTAGTTGAGCCAAGGCAGGCGCTCAGTCCGCGAGTAGTTATCGCCCGGGTCATCGAAGTAGGTCCTGCACAAAAGCGTTCTGCCTTCATCGGCATACCCGGTGATTACGCCCCACTCTGCTGCGCTAACAAGATCTATGCCCAGTGCAGGACGGCCTTCATCTATGCTTTTTACGAATGCAGCCCTTGTTTCGCTTTCACCTTCAGCCCAACCACATTCAAAACCGAGAGCATCCATTGCTGCCTGTCCATGATCATAACCGAGCATCCCATCAACACAACTCCAGTCCCAATTCGGGTGAGCGAAACAGAACCGGAACGCAGCGCCGCTCAGTCCCATCAAATCATCGTAGCCGACCGGCTCTCCTATGCGGTTGAGTGCCCGCAGCAGAGCGCCAATGAATGTGCATTGGCCGGGATTGTCCCAACTCAGTTTTAGAACGCCATCTATCCATACTTCTCCATCATGCCGATGGATAACAATACGGCTGTCCATAATCGCTGATTGCTCGACATGCTGCTTCATTGCATTCCAACTACTGAAGCCGTAATCGAGTGCGAGTGCGAACTGAACCTCGTTTAACTTCACATCAGCAGCTAGAATTTGGGCGTCGGACGCGTGGCTGAACCGATTCAGCCGACGCAGAACCGGGCATGCGGCGGCATCGCCCTGTTGTTGAGACTTGAGCAGGCTCTTGGCCTGACGTTTGAGGTGACCCAGATCGGGCCGTGGCGGTAAATTTGTGGTCATTTTGACCTCCTTTCGCATCGCGCCTGTGGTCTGCAACTTCAGGCTGAAAGAAGGTGCCGATTTTCGCACTCTAAAGGTGAACTGAGTTCTTCCCGCAGACCAGGTGGCGTCCTTCAACGCCACCTGGATATTATCATGGGACTATACGCTTGTCAAGGACAAAACAAAGCAGGCCGACTAACCAGCTTTTTATTCTCTTCGTCCCACCGCCATGCAGACTCCACGCCGGATAAATGAACCCCACCAAGCCACTGGTCGATGCCGTTAATATGAACCCAGTCGGCTCTTCCGTCGAGCACATCGCGTCCCATATCGGTTAGATACAGGCTCAACTTGCCTACGGGCCATTGCTTACGACGGCTGGGTATATTCTCCAATCCCTCAATTTTTATCAAAGGACTGGGCCCATTTGCCAGTGGTTCGAGACGATTGAACAGCATGATATCGCCAAAGTACGGCGGGTCTTCCATATCGGATACATGCCAAAACACATCACTATATTTATGATAACCCTGTGATATTACCTCAAGGGATGCCTGCTGTTCGCGGCCAAGGCCATTGCGCACCGATGGAAACCTCTGCAGGTGACGCTTGAACGCAGAGGCTATGTATGGAAGCGCGGATGTGTCTTGCGACAGGAAGTCCTCTATCGCAGTCGGGTCGCCTGAGCGATATGCTCTCCATGCCTCTCGGCCAAGGTCCAACTCACGTCTGGTCACCTCGTGCCTTGTATCCAGTAATGAAGCCATCTGGTCAGGTCTGAGTTCCCCCAACCCCTTAAACCTCGGCATGCCGGGATACTCACCAATACAAATCAGGCTCAGCTTCGTATTACCCATATCACGATGCGAAAACCAGTCCAGGTGATGGACCAATATCGTCTGATCGAACAGGCACGCGTCAAACCACAATACCACCTCTTCATAGTCTGGATACTCATCGAGTTGGTTGTACAAATTGCGGAAACTCGCGGCGGCATTCTCAGGATTGTCGAACCAGTCTATGAATGTATCTGAGCGAAGTTTGAACCACGCATCATCGATTGGAACGTCGGGCACTGGTCCTTCGCAAAAAGCGTCATACCAGACTCTTACCAGGCCAGGCACGCCGCTTCTTCTCAGGCTCTCCGCCGAAATGTCGCCGCACTGGAGATGCAGGAACCGCCTTTCATCTTGTTTGACTATAACAGCGTCTTTCAGCGCGTTCCAGCTTGCAAATCCGTAATCCATAGCAAGGGCATACTGCGCCAGGGTAAGCGACAGTTTTGCGCTCAATATCTCCTGATCCGAAAGGCTGGAAAAGCAGTTCAGGTGCCGAAGTATCGTGCATACTCCCGGGTCGCCTGAGTCGTGGGATTTGAGAAGTGTTTTCGCCTGCTTCTTGAGATTCTCAAGGCTGGGCCTTGCGGGTAATGATTTGGTCATATCGACCTCCTTTCAATATGCGCCCGCTGTCTGCAAATAACAGGCTGAAAGAAGGTTAATCTTGAAACAAGTAACTGGTGGGCTTAGCCCTTTCCGCAGACCTGAGGCGTCCATCACGCCCAAGGTCAGAATATACTATGATCGTGTGTCTGTCAAGTGGAAAAAGGCAGGGCGAACGCATCTTAATTTTGTGTTTGGCAAAATGGTGACCTTGCGACTAAAGTCACAGCTACAAATACACAAAGTCGGCCTTCGCCGACTGAAATCTCAGTGTCCGAAGGGACACTTCGTGTTTTTCTTAGCCGCGGTTTTAACC